>CAUSAW010000001.1:0-75641 GCA_963529725.1 uncultured Kingella sp.
TCTCTTGAAGGCCTTAAAAGCAATCGCACCGTATCTAGGTTGAACTCACTGAAAAACGGTTTTCAGGCTGCCTTTATCATTCAAAAAACATCAAGACTGGTGCCGCTTTTTCACGCTCACCTGCCGCTTTTTCGCCTTGCCGCCGCTGTTGCGCTCTTTTTCAGCTTTGCGGTCTTCGCGCTTGGCGATGCGGTTGCTCAGGCTGGCGCGGCGCAGCGGTTTGTTTTTCACTTTTTCGGCGGTCTCTTCATACGGATTGTCGCCGACGTTGTACTGAATCCGCAGCGGCGTGCCTTGCAGGTTAAACGCTTTGCGGAAGGTTTGCGTTAAATAGCGCGTGTAGCTGTCGGAAATCGCACCGAGCGAGTTGCCGTGTATCACGATGACTGGCGGGTTCATGCCGCCTTGGTGGGCGTAGCGCATTTTCGGGCGCACCAAACCGGCGCGCGGCGGAGCTTGGCGTTCCACCGCGCTTTGCAGCACGCGGGTGATTTTGGGCGTGGGCATATTGATAAAGGCGGCGTCGTAGGCAGCCTGAATGCTGGCAAACAGCCCGTCGATGCCTTTTTCTTTGAGCGCGGAGATGTAGTGGAATTTGGCGAAATCGAGAAAATACAGCTTGCGGGCGATGTCGTGCTTGATGTCGTTGCGCCGCTCTTCGCTGATGCCGTCCCATTTGTTTACCGCCACCACCAGCGCCCTGCCCGCTTCCAGCGCGAAACCTGCAATCGTGGCGTCTTGGTCGGCGATGTCCTGCTGCGCGTCCAGCACCAGCACGGCTACGTTTGCCGCTTCTATCGCCTGCATGGCTTTGATTACGGAGAATTTTTCTACCGCTTCGTCCACTTTGCCGCGACGGCGCACGCCGGCGGTGTCGATAATAGTGAAGGGCTTGCCTTCGCGTTCAAAATCAATGTGGATGCTGTCGCGCGTGGTGCCGGCCATGTCAAAGGCGATCACGCGCTCTTCGCCCAAAATGGCGTTGACCAGCGTGGATTTGCCGACATTGGGTCGCCCAATCACGGCAAACACAGGGTGTTTGTTTTCAGGCTGCGTTTCATCCGCATCGGGGAAGTTTTCTAGGATTTCTTCAATCAGATAGTAAACGCCGTCGCCGTGCGCGCCGGAAATCACGTGCGGCTCGCCCAGCGCGAGTTCGTAAAACTCGGCGGCCAGCACGGCATGGTTGCCGCCTTCGCCTTTGTTCACCGCCAGATACACGGGGCGCGGCGACTGGCGCAGGCGGTCGGCAATGATTTTGTCCTGCGGCGTCAAGCCGGTGCGGGCATCGACGAGAAACACCACGGCATCGGCTTCGTCCACGGCTTGCAGGGTCTGCTTTGCCATTTCGTGCAGGATGCCGCTGTCCACCACGGGCTCAAAACCGCCGGTATCCACCACCAGATAGGGCTTGCTGCCGACGCGCCCGTGCCCATAATGGCGGTCGCGCGTGAGCCCGGGCAGATCGTGCACCAGCGCGTCTTTGCTGCGGGTAAGGCGGTTGAACAGGGTGGATTTGCCGACATTGGGGCGGCCGACTAGGGCGATGGTGGGTTTCATAGTTTGACTTTCTGTTTCAGGCTGCCTAGCGCAATCAAAAGGCTGGGCAGCAAGCAGGTGTTCGGGGGAACACGGTGGATAAAATCAATCGGATGCGGTATCCGATTTTGGGCTTAATGTTTTTCAGGCTGCCTATTGCGATACATTAGGCAGCCTGAAAAACATTGCGGCGCATTGTAGCCGATTTTGCGCTTTCACGCTTCAGCAACCGCTTCGCGCGCATAAGTTTTCTCACAATAATGGCATTTAAGCTTGGTTTGCCCATTTTGCTGGCGCACATAAAAGCGGCTGGTTACAGGCTCGCTGTGGCTGGCGCAATTGGCATTGGGGCAGCTAAACACTTCGCTGATAGTGTTGGGCAGCGTAAGGCGCAATTTTTGCACGACTTGATAGTCTTGAATATGGTTCACAATCGCTTCGGGGGCAAACAAGGCTAGGCGGTTGGCATCGGCTTCGCTGAATATGATGTCTTTGATTTTGATGATGTCTTTGCTGCCTTGCGATTGGCTGGGCAAGTTAAAGCCCACGGTGATTGCGCTGCCGTGGTGCAGCAGTTTGAATTGGCGCAAGATGGTGAGCGCCAGCCCTGCGGGGATGTGGTCAATCACGGTGCCGTTTTCTATGGCTTTTACGCTTAATTGTTTGGTTTCCATCGGATTTCCTTGTATTTGGGATTCGGTTTTCAGGCTGCCTTTGGGGGCTTAAACCGTTTCATTCAATGCCAACGACAGCATCGCCATGCGGGCAAACACGCCATTTGCCGCTTGTTCAAAATAATAAGCATACGGCGTGGCATCCACATCGGGGTGAATTTCGTCCACGCGCGGCAGAGGGTGCAGCACGCGCAAATTGGGCTTGGCATGGGCAAGCATGGCAGCGTGCAAATTAAATTTACCTTGAATCTTGGCAAATTCTTGCTCGTCAAAGCGTTCGCGTTGCACGCGCGTCATATAAATAATATCCGCCCATTCCACCGCGCTTTCCAAATCGGGGAAAATTTGCCACGCCACGCCTGCTTCGTCTAATTCTTCGGTGATGTAATCGGGCATGGCGAGCGTGGGCGGCGACACAAAGGCAAATTGGCAGCCAAAGCGTTTTAAGGCTTGGGCAAGCGAATGCACGGTGCGCCCATATTTCAAATCGCCGACCATGGCGATTTTTAGGTTTTTCAGGCTGCCTTGGGTTTCTTGGATGGTAACCAAATCCAGCAGGGTTTGGCTGGGGTGTTGGTTGGTGCCATCGCCTGCGTTGATTACGGGCACGCGCGAAAACTCTGCCAACACACGCGCTGCGCCGTCTTTGGGATGGCGTTGGATGATGGCATCGGCGTAGCTGCTGATGATGCGCGCGGTGTCGGCAAGGGTTTCGCCTTTTTTGGCGCTGGTATTCGCGCCGTCGGCAAAACCAATCACCTTGCCGCCCAAGCGTTGCACCGCGGTTTCAAACGATAAGCGTGTGCGCGTGGAAGGCTCAAAAAAACAGCTTGCGATGAGCTTGCCGTCTAATAAATGGGGATTGGGGTTGTGTTTGAGTTTGAGCGCAGTATCCAGCAGCAATTGCAGGGCTTCGGTGGATAAATCGGCAATGGAAATAATGTGTTTTTGGTAAAACGGATTGGGCATGATGGTTTCCTTTGTTCGGCAGCCTGAAAACGAATAAGCGGCGCGATTGTACCAACGAATTTTCTGCTTTCCCAGCCAACTTGCTTGCATTTTTTAACCTTGCGGCAGCCTGAAATGCAAAATGCCGTAAAATGTCAGTTTCTTTATAGCGTGTTGATTGTAAATTCTTTACAATTGCCAATATTCGTCAAGATAACTTATCAAACCCTATTTCAGGCTGCCAAAAAACGCAAAGGCAGCCTGAAAATTCTCATAAGCGAAAAACATCATGACAAGAAAATATTTTGGCACCGACGGCATTCGCGGCGAAGTCGGTCAATTTCCCATTACCCCCGATTTTGTGCTCAAACTGGGCTGCGCCTTTGGGCGCGCGTTGGTGAAACACGATGCAGGGCATAAGCCCACCGTGATCATCGGCAAAGACACGCGCATTTCGGGCTATATGCTGGAAACCGCGCTGGTGGCAGGCTTCACCGCTGCGGGCGTAAACGTGGTGCAAACAGGGCCGCTGCCCACGCCCGCCATCGCCTATTTAACCCGCGCTCTGCGGCTAGACGGCGGCGTGATGATTTCCGCTTCACACAATGTTTACAGCGATAACGGCATCAAATTCTTTGCCGAAGGCGGCGTAAAACTGAGCGATGACATGGAATTAGCCGTGGAAGCCGAGCTAGAAAAAGACCTGCACACGCTGCCCAGTAGCCAGCTTGGGCGCGCGCGCCGCATTGAAGGCGCTGCCGATCGCTACATTGAATTTTGCAAATCCACCTTCCCCAGCCATCTGGATTTATACGGCTTGAAGCTGGTGGTGGACACCGCCAACGGCGCAGGCTATCACACCGCGCCCAAGGTATTCCACGAGCTGGGCGCAGAAGTCATTAGCATTGGCGATGAACCCAATGGCTACAACATCAACGATAAAGTTGGCGCAACCTACACCAAAACGCTGCAAGCTGCGGTGTTACAAAACGATGCGGATTACGGCATTGCGCTGGATGGCGATGGCGATCGCTTGATGATGGTGGACAAAAACGGCGTGGTGTACGACGGCGATAAATTGATTTACGTCATCGCCAAAGCCCGCGCGGGGCAAGGTTTGAGCTTTGGCGGCGTGGTGGGCACGGTGATGAGCAATCTGGGCATGGAAAAAGCTCTGGCAGCGCGTGGCATTGCCTTTGCCCGCGCCCAAGTGGGCGACCGTTATGTGTTGGAACAATTGCACGAGCGCGGCTGGCTGATTGGCGGCGAAGCATCGGGGCATATTGTTTGCCTAGACAAACACAACACGGGCGATGCCACCATTTCTGCCTTGCAAGTGCTCGCCGCGCTGCGCGAATTGGGGCAGGATTTAAAAACTGCCGTAGATTGGCAGCCCTATCCGCAAACCATGATTAACGTTCGCATCCAAAAAGAGCAAGATTGGCAAAGCGCATCACAAGCGGCGTTGGCGCAATCGGAGCAAGAATTGGGCGAGCGGGGGCGCGTTGTGCTGCGCGCTTCGGGCACGGAGCCTGTTGTGCGCGTGATGGTGGAAGCCGATAACGCGATGCTTGCCGAGCAATGCGCCCAACGAATTGCACAGTCTATTCAGCAGCAATAATCTGCCAAGGCAGCCTGAAAAGCGGTTTTCGTCGCTGATGCTGGCTGCCCTTTCGCACATCAAGTTTTCAGGCTGCCTTTGCCCTTTTAGCTCCGCTGAACTTCGTTTCAGGCTGCCTTCTTAACCCCAACAACAATAAAGCAAACCACCATGCTCGTCTTTTTAGAACAATTTTTCATCCAATTTGGCTACGTTGCCGTGTTCTTCATCCTGATACTGTGCGGCTTTGGCATTCCCATTCCCGAAGACATCACCCTTGTTGCAGGCGGCGTGATTTCAGGCTTGGGCTACCAAAACGTGCATATTATGGCAGTTACAGGCGTGCTGGGCGTGTTGGTGGGCGATGGCATCATGTTTTTGCTGGGCAGGCATTATGGCAACCAAATCCTTAAATTCCGCCCCGTTGCCAAAATGCTCAACCCCAAGCGCTATGCCCTTATCCGCCAAAAATTTGACCAATACGGCAATCGCGTAATGTTTGTCGCCCGCTTTTTGCCGGGCTTGCGCAGCCCCATGTTTCTCGTGGCGGGCATGAGCGGCAAAGTGTCCTTTCTGCGCTGGCTGATGATGGACGGTCTGGCAGCGATATTAACCGTTCCCCTTTGGGTGTATCTGGGGCATTTCGGCGCGGAAAACAAAGACTGGCTGATGAAGCAAGTCCACCAATTCCAATACGGCTTGTATATCGTCTGCGCCATCGGCTCCGCATGGGCAGGCTATCATCTTTACCACCGCCGCCAAGGCTTAATCGCCCGCCGCGACGCGCTATTAGACAAACGCCGCCAACGCCGTCTTGCCAACGAAGCCAAGCAACAAGAAAAAGCGCAACAACAATCCCACAGCGAATAATTTTCAGGCTGCCTAATCCCCCAAAGGCAGCCTGAAAACCGTTTAAACCCCATCGCAACATCATTCCCCCAAGGACAGCCCATGCCCATTCAACACTACATCGGCATCATGTCAGGCACCAGCATGGACGGCGCAGATGCCGTGCTCATCGCCATGCAAGACACGCAATGGCAACGCGCCATCGCTCACAGTTTTGCCCCCTACCCCAGCAACCTGAAAACTGCCCTGCTCGCCCTGCAAAACAGCAGCGACAACGAGCTACACCGCAGCCAAATCCTTGCCCAACAGCTCAGCCAAATCTACGCCCAAACCGTGCAACAACTGCTCGCCCAAAGCCAAATGCAGCCTGAAAACATCACCGCCATCGGCTGCCACGGGCAAACCATCCGCCACACCCCCAAGCATCAATACAGCATCCAACTGGTCAATCTCCCCCTACTCGCCGAGTACACAGGCATCTTCACCATCGGCGATTTTCGCAGCCGAGACCTAGCCGCAGGCGGACAAGGCGCGCCACTCGTGCCCGCCTTTCACCAAGCCCTATTCGCCAGCCCAAACGAAACCCGCGTCGTGCTCAACATCGGCGGCATCGCCAACATTAGCATTCTTGCCCCCAACCAGCCGCCCATCGGCTTTGACACAGGCGCAGGCAATATGCTTATGGACGCATGGACGCAACACATCTGGCAACAGCCCTACGATGCCAACGGCGAAAAAGCCGCGCAAGGCAACATCTTGCCCGCATTACTCAGCAGCCTGAAAGCCCACCCCTATTTCAGGCTGCCCCATCCCAAAAGCACAGGGCGCGAACTCTTCTCGCTCGCATGGCTACAAAGCCACCTACGCGGCAACGAATCTCCGTTTGATGTGCAACGCACCCTTGTTCAATTCACCGCCGAAACCATCGCTGATGCCATTTTTCAGGCTGCCTCAAACACGCGCAACATCTACATCTGCGGCGGCGGCATCCAAAACAGCGCCCTGATGCAAAGCCTTGCCAACTTGTTCACCCCCAAAAACATCGCCCTACACAGCAGCGCCAGCCTTAATCTCAACCCCCAATGGGTAGAAGCCGCTGCCTTCGCATGGCTCGCCGCCTGCTGGGTAAACAAAATCCCATCCAATCCCCACCACGCCACAGGCGCCAACAAACCCCTGATACTCGGCGCAGGATACTTCGCCTAAACCACACAAAAAGGCAGCCTGAAAACCCATTTCTGTTTTCAGGCTGCCTTTTTATTGGCTTTATTTGCTAAGGATAGGGACGGCAATCCGAATCCATCCGTGTTGAATTGTTAAAAAAAGGTTTTTCATCACACGTTGTCGTGCTGCTTTCGCAAACCAGCGAAGTGCCATCATGCGCATGAATCAACACCCGCGCTTCTTTGCTTTTATCAAACGCCACCGCCTTCATGTTGTACGCCGCTTCGCTTTCTGTGCCACGCGGATTGCCCAGCATACGGATGCAAAAATCAGACGTTTGTGTAATCGGCAAATACGCCCATTGCGTGCTGCTTTTCTTAAAGTTTGCGTGATTCGCATAATGCCGCTCCAGCGCCTGCGCATTATCCATCATCGCTTGATGCGCCTCGCTAAGCCGCGCGTTTTTCACATAATTGTTATAAAGCGGATAAGCCACCACCGCCAAAACGGCGATGATGGCTATCGCAACCAACAATTCAACCAGAGTAAAGCCTTTTGCTTTCATTTTATTGCATCACTTCGCAGCCAGCCGCATCAGGCAACGCAGTCGGATCGCTGGCTCTTGAAGAAGTTTCATAAAGATCCGCGCCACCGCTTGTGCAGCGAATAAAAGCAGGAACAGAAGAATCGTAGAACAGAACCAGCTGATTAGCCGACAAAACATCGCTTGAATACAAATCAGCTTTCGGCGCACCCTTCAATATGTAATTATTGGGATTTGCCTTAACGATGGAGAAATTGTAGTTGTCATTATCCAAGGTAACGACAACGCCCGTTGCTGGCGCGCTAGAAAGATTGTCTTTGGTAACAAACTGAATATCAGGCGGCGTGCAGTTTGTGCCCGCTTGGCAGAAGCTGTGATTTTGCGCATAGTGGCGTTCTAGTGCATGTGCCGTATCCGACATCATGGCCCGTGCATTATCCAAGCGCGCGCGGCGAATATACGTCATCAAAGATGGATAAGCCAAAGCCGCCAAAATAGCCATAATCACAATGGTTACCAACAGTTCAATCAACGTAAAGCCTTTTTTTTGCTGAGAAAATTTCATTTCTTTCCAATCTTTCAAAGTAAATAATTAACTTATAAACCTACATTAAGCAATTTTAATGCAGGTTAGTCTTTTGGGTGGAATAAATAGATTTAAAAATTTTTGTTTTGCCAATTTTCGCAATTAAATTTTTAAAATTCTCCATTTTTTGATTTTTTTTAATTGTATTACACTTTATTTAACAGAGATAATCTTTTTTTACATACTGCTTGTTTTTGTTAATTCTTTCGGTTATCTTGATGCTTCCCTTTCTCCACAAACCCAGCGTTTAACCAGATTGAACCAATAAATAAGCGTTGTTATGTTGAGCGTGTGCGCGTACCCTAAATCGCTGTCTCGCTTAACCGCATTATAGGTGCATCGGCAAACTTATCCATTTGCAATCAAAGTTACGCAGAATAAAAGAGGTTGTCATGCAAATATCAGGCGCACAAATCATCGTGCAAAGTCTTCACGCAGAAAATGTTGAGTATGTTTTTGGCTACCCCGGTGGTGCAGTATTGGAAATCTACGATGCCATCTATCAGCTCAAAAAACTCAAACACATTCTAACCCGACACGAGCAAGCCGCCGTTCATGCGGCAGATGCTTATTCTCGTTCCAGCGGCAAAGTGGGCGTTGCCTTGGTTACATCAGGGCCAGGCGCAACCAACGCGATTACAGGCATTGCCACCGCTTATAGCGATTCCATTCCTTTGGTGGTGATTTCTGGGCAAGTGCCATCAGGCGCAATCGGCACAGATGCGTTCCAAGAAATTGATATGATTGGCATTTCTCGCCCATGCGTGAAACACAATTTCTTGGTTACCAACATTGAAGACTTGGCTGTAACCATTAAAAAAGCATTCCAAATTGCCAAATCGGGTCGCCCCGGTCCCGTGGTGATTGATGTTGCCAAAGATGTTACTCAGGCAACCGCCAAATACAGCTATCCGCAAGAAGATTTGCCCATCCGCTCGTATCAACCTGTTGTTCAAGGGCATGTAGGGCAAATTAAAAAAGCGGTGCAACTTTTATCCACTGCCAAACGCCCCTTGGTTTACTTCGGCGGCGGCGCGGTGTTGGGTAATGCGTCCAAAGAATTAACCGATTTAATCCGCACCACAGGCGTACCTTGCACAGGCACGCTGATGGGCTTGGGTGCGTATCCTTCTGATGATCGCCAATTCTTGGGCATGCTGGGCATGCACGGCACTTATGAAGCCAACCTAGCCATGCAAAATGCGGATGTTATTTTGGCGGTTGGCGCGCGTTTTGATGACCGCGTGGTCGGTTCGCCCGCGAAATTTGCCGAAGCACCGAAAAAAATCATCCACATTGATATTGACCCATCCAGCATTTCCAAACGCGTGAAAGCCGATGTGCCGATTGTGGGCGATGTGAAACACGTTTTAACCGAAATGCTGGGCTTGTGGCGCACGCAAAACGAATCCATCAACGCCAATCATTTGGAAAAATGGTGGAAAACGATTGAAGAATGGCGTGCGCAAGAGTGTTTAAGGCTGCCTGAAACCGATTTAATCCTGCCGCAATATGTGATTCAAACCTTGGCAAAAGTAACCAACAACGATGCCATTATTACGTCCGATGTTGGGCAGCACCAAATGTTTGCCGCGCTGTATTATCCTTTCCAGCGTCCGCGCCAATGGCTGAACTCGGGCGGCGCAGGTACCATGGGTGTGGGCTTGCCTTACGCTATGGGCGCATACCTTGCCAACCCCGATAAAGACGTGTTCTGCATCACAGGTGAAGGCTCAATTCAAATGAATATTCAAGAGCTTGGCACTTGCGCACAATACAATTTGCCGATTAAAACCGTGTGCTTGAACAACGGCTATTTGGGCATGGTTCGCCAATGGCAAGAGTTGTTCTACGACGAGCGCGAATCGGAAACCAATTTGGAATGCCAGCCCGATTTTGTGAAACTGGTGCAAGCCTATGGGCACGTGGGCATGCGGATTGAAAAAGCATCCGATGTGGAAGGCGCATTGCGCGAAGCATTAGCCATGAAAGATCGCTTTGTATTCATGGACTTCGTAACCGATCGCAAACAAAACGTGTTCCCCATGGTGGGCGCGGGCAAAGGTTTGGACGAAATGGTCTTGCCGCAACACATGCGTTCAACTAAGGCATAAGAAAGGAACAAAAATGCGACATATTTTGTCTGTTTTGCTGGAAAACGAATCTGGCGCACTGAGCCGCGTGGTTGGCTTGTTTTCGGCACGGAATTACAACATTGATTCATTATCGGTTGCCCCCACCGAAGATCCTACGCTTTCGCGCATGACCATTGTTACGCATGGCAGCGATGGCGTGATTGAACAAATCACCAAACAACTCAACAAGTTAGTTGAAGTGGTTAAAGTGGTGGACTTGAACGAAGGGCAACACAACGAGCGCGAATTGATGCTGGTTAAAGTGCGTGCCACAGGCAAAGAGCGCGATGAAGTGCTGCGCTTGGCAAACATTTATCGCGGTCAAGTGATTGATGTTACTGATAAAACATACACAATTGAAGTAACAGGCGTTAGCGAAAAATTAGACAGCTTGCTGGTTAATTTGCCGCAAAATTCCATTTTGGAAACTGTGCGAACGGGCGCGTCTGGCATTGGACGCGGTGAGCGCGTACTGAAAATTTAATGTTGCGTGTGTGATTTAAACCGTCATTATGCTTTGTGCTGATGGCGGTTTTTGCTTGCGTGGGCAAAACCGATTTTCAGGCTGCCTTTGACGGATAAGGCAGCCTGAAAACCATATCCACCTTGTAAACATCAACCCCATCCATTTTCAGGCTGCCTAATCTATCCACCTTTTCCCCAATCAACCATTTTCTCGCCCAAAGGCAGCCTGAAAACCCCAATATCGCGCATTATCCGCCATACAAATAATATCAACGACTTACACCAAATTTCATAATTTTCTTTTTATTTTCAACAAGTAACAAAGTCAAGCAAAATCCAAATCTGCCCATTTTGCATAAAAAATGAGCAACCGAAGCCATGCCATGATATTGCAACAAAATTTGATTGCAGACGCATATTTTCCACAAAGTTATCCACAAAATATGTGGGCAAAATTTGTTGTTCGAATGTTAAAATCCGTCTCTATTTTGTAAACAGGAATCCCCATGAATCCCTCTTTCTCTTGGCAAGAATTCATCGTCAATCTATTTGCCCGCAAAGCCTTTACCGCCAACCTGCTGGAACGCAGTTTCAGGCAGCCTATGGGCTGGGTGGAGCTGGCGATTATGCTGGCTTTAACGTTTATCGCCTATCGCGCATCGGAAAAATGGACGCAATCGTCCAAAATCAAGGCGATTCGTTTTCGCGTGATTCGTCATGTGTTGCGACGTTTGCTGTTTCCCGTTTTGCTGCTTATTTTGGCGCTGGTGGCGCAAGTGGCATGGCAAGCGGCGGGCTTTCATGCGGTGTGGCTGAAACTTTTGGTGTTGGCGGCGAACTGGATGATGCTGATTCGGCTACTGCTAGCGCTGATTAACGGCGCGTTTCCCAAAAGCGCGCGCTCGGATGCGATTGAGCGCGTGGCATCCACAGGGCTTTGGGGCTGTTTTATTTTGTGGCTTTCGGGCATTGATACCTGGATTATTGATTGGCTCAAATCGCTGCAAATCCCCATCGGCGCAAGCAAGCTCAATGTTTACACCATTTTAAGCGGCTTGCTGTGGGTGGGCATTATGATGGTGTTTACCATGTGGTTTTATCGCTGGCTCAACGCACGCCTGATGGCAAGCGCACGGCTGGATATAAACCTGCGGATTGTGTTGTCCAAAGTGATGAAAACGCTGCTGATGGTGCTATCGGTGTTGGTTGCGCTGCCATTGGTGGGCATTGATTTAACGGTGTTATCCGTGTTTGGCGGCGCGCTTGGCGTGGGCTTGGGCTTTGGTTTGCAAAAAATCGCCAGCAATTATGTGTCGGGCTTCATCATCTTGGCAGACCGCTCCATCCGCATCAACGACCGCCTAACCGTAAACGGCTTCACAGGCTATGTAACCGAAATCACTTCGCGCTTTGTGGTGCTGCGTAGCGCAACCGGCGCAGAAGCGCTGATTCCCAACGAAACCTTTGTTACCAACACCGTTATCAACGAATCCTACACCGCGCGCGCCTTGTATCAAACGTTGGATGTGCAAGTTGCCTATTCCACCGATTTAACGCTGGCAATGGATATTTTGCGCGAAGCTGCCGCGGCGCAAGAGCGCGTTGGTACCAATCCTGCTCCCAATGCTTTGTTGCTCGGATTTGGCGACAATGGCATCAATCTTCGTGTTGGCTTTTGGGTGAACGACCCCGAAAACGGCTTTGGCACGCTGTTCTCCGACATCTTGCTCACCATTTGGCAACGGTTTAACGAAGAAGGCATTGAACTGCCGTTCCCGCAACGCGAAGTGCGCATTTTGAACAATGACGACAATAAGGCAGTCTGAAAAAGCCTTTTGTCCGTTTTCAGGCTGCCCTATCCGATTAGCTAATAGTGCAAATGTATGGCGATGTAAAAAATCCCCCGAAAGATTAAATTTGCTGTACATTGCACAAACCAATCTACCGAAAGGAACATACATCATGAAAAAACTAATTCTTACCAGCGCAATTGCTCTGTTTGTTGCCAGCCCATTGGCAATGGCAAAAGACCCCACCATAGCCTCCAACTCATCCAGCGTAACAGACGCTGGCTTTATCAACAGCATGGCTTCCGCTGCCAACGGCATGGGCGCAAAAGAGCCGCTCACAATCAGCGAAAGCAACGATGGTGGCAAGCGCGTGTTGGTGGTGGCAGGCAGCAATGGCACAACTTGCCGCGTGCCCGTTTCCGATGGCAATCCGCCTAAAATGATGGGCATCAACTGCAAATAATACAACACAACAAAGCCCCAGCCAAAATGGTTGGGGCTTTTGCTTGCCTGCTTTATATCAGGCAGCCTGAAAATCAGAATTCGGTTTCGGTGGCGTTGCCGCCGCTCAAAGATGCGGATGCGGGCGCGCTGGCTGTGATTTCAGGCTGCGGTAACAAGCCTGCTTTTAAGTTTAATGCTGCGGCGTTAAGCGTAGGATAGTCGCTGAATGTGATTTGATAGCCGCCTGTGCTGTTGCCACGCAGTTGCGCACGCGCGCCCAATGGGAACGAAGTTTTGTTGGCAACATGACCAAATGGGAAACCCGTGTAAACAGGCACGCCTGTTGCGCGCGCGATGACTTGCGACACGTTGGTTAAATCGTAGCTGCTGTCGTAAACATCGCGGATATTACCCATGCGAAAATCGCCCAACACAATCGCTTGCTGGCTTTTCAAAACACCTGCCAAATGCAGCGTTTGCAGCATTCGTTCAATGCGATACGGCTGCTCGGCAACGTCTTCAATAAACAAAATACCGCCTTGAATTTTCGGCATATAGGGCGAGCCTGCCAATGATGCCAACACGCTCAAATTACCGCCCCACAAAATACCGTCCGCATCTTTCACGCGCGAAGTTTGGTAGGCGGATACCGCAACCGTGGTGCTGGCGGAAGTGGTGGTGCGGATAAAGCTGTCCATTGTGTATAAGCTGGGTTGCGGCTTGGCAAATTCGCTGTACAACATTGGACCTGCGAAACTGGGCATGCCACTTTGTGCCAACAATGCCAGCTGAATAGCGGTTACATCGCTGAATCCAAACAACAAAGTTTGCTGCTCGCGCATTCGTGCGCCTAAGTTGCTCCAATCAATGTGTGGCAACAAGCGTGCTGCTCCATAGCCACCGCGTGTGCCCATCAATACTTTGGGCGTTGGCACGCGCCCTGTTGCCACATCTTGAAAATCGGCAATGCGCTCAAAATCGCTGCCCGCAAAACGTTGAAAGCGACGGTAAGCAGCAGTGTGGTTGGTGATGGAAAAACCTGCTTGGGCAAGGCGATCCAGCCCTGTTTGGATGCGGCTGCTGTCTTCGCAAAAGCCTGATGACGCAAAAATTCGCATGGTGTTGTCGCCTTGGGTGCGCGATGGGGTTACAGTTGGAGTTTGGGGTTGGGGATTGACTGGCGTTTGAGGTTGCGGCTGTGGTTTGGGGCTACTACCGCAAGCAGCTAACACACCGCTGCCAGCGACGATGAGCGAAGTTTGCAACAAATATCGGCGCGATAAAGTGAAATGCATGGGGTTTCCTTATGGGTGAACAAAACGGCGTATTATCGCGTTTTCAGGCTGCATTTAGAATGTGTTTTACTTGATTTGACCAGTTTTCAGGCAGCCTGAAAACGGCTTGGCGCGTAGCCGCTGCCCAAATGGGCGCAGGAAAGCAAGCATCGTCTTTAAACCGCGCGATAACGTGCCAATGCAAATGCGGCACCACATTGCCCAAGCTGGCTAGATTGATTTTTTCAGGCTGCAATACTTGGCGCATCGCTGCTTCCGCCTTGTAAACCATTTCCATCAGTTCAGCGCGTTCTGCGGGCTGCAAATCGGTCATCTCGGCAACATGATGTTGCCAAATCACGCGACAAAAGGCTGGCGCGTTGGGTTCGTTGTGCACGGCAATCACGCGCAGATTAGGCGTTTGCAGCAAAATTTCTTCGTTCTGCGCGGTGCAAATGGGGCAATCCATGTGCAATCGTCTCCATAAATATTTTCAGGCTGCCTCAATGTTTAAAGGCAGCCTGAAAAAGTGTGGCGTTGATTATTTAGTTTGTGGAAGTACAGTAGGCTTGCTGTCAAAAGTATCCAAGTCTTGACCTGGAACAGACAACAAATCGCCACGGTTCACGTTTTTAATGCTTTCCAAAATAATGGCAGAAGAAACGTGCTCGCCTGTGCGGTAAACCATTGCCAAGCCGATTTCTTCGTTTGGCGTGTTAACAAAGTGAGACGCTTTTTCGTTCGGGCTATTCCATTCGGATTTCACCACTCTGCCACGACGATAAATGCTCAACACAGTGCCGTTATCCAAACCTTCGGCTGCGCCTTTGTTCAGAATCAGGGTTTGCATCGCGCCGCTTTCTTCCACGCCTTCCATAATGGAAACGATGTCTGCATCAACACGCGTTGCAGGCTCGTGTGGCACATAGTGGAATTCGGTCAATTCAGGCGATTTTTTAATCAAGTAGTCGCCTTGATGGATTTCAGACAATGAGCCGTCAATAATCATAGGTTGCGCGGTGCGTGTTGCCACTTTTTTACCGATTAACAAACCATTTTTGGTGTTTGAATAGTATTCGTTGCTTGCCAAGTTGGCTTCTTCTTCCGCGGTGCGGTATGACAAACGGCTGTTTGGTGTAATCAAAGTAGAAGCTTCGCCTACATATTCAACCAAAATGCCCAAGTTTGCTTTGCTGCGTGGATCTACGATTGGACCTTTGGGGCGGAAGATGAGATAAGTGCCTGTTTCTGCGATGCCATCGGCGTAGATGCGATCGCCGCCAGAGTAATACATACGATCATCAGCGCCTGAAACAATGCGAGCTGCGCGCGACAATTGTTCCTTAGTCATGAATTGTGGCGTTTTCATGAACATATGATAGAAGTTCACGTTGATGGTTGGGATGGCGTAGCCTGAGCCCAAATCGCGCACGCGTGGGTTTAGTTTAAAGGTTGGGATGTCGCTCTTGCTGCCACGCGCTACGCTCAAACGGGGTTTGCCGTTTACATAAGTGAGCACCAATGTTTGACCTGGATAGATCAAATTGGGGTTTTTAATTTGCTTGCGGTTCATGCCCCATAGTGCTGGCCATTTCCAAGGGCGGTATAGGTATTTTCCTGAAATGCCCCATAGGGTGTCGCCTTGTTTTACGGTGTAACGCGCGGGGGCGTTTTTTCTCACGCGCAAGGTTTCGGCCGTTGCGGCGGTGGTTGAAATCATCATACCTGCTGCACAAAGCAGCGTTATAATTGTTTTTTGCATTAGGAATCCCCTGTTAGCTTTGATGAGTTGGATTACATTATTTAACGAACAATTGCAATGATAGTGCATTTTAAATTGTTTAGGCTAGCATTATACTAAAATGCGTTAAGGAAATTGGCATCTATGCCACAGTTTTTTAAAAATCACACAAATTGAGGATATTTATTTTATGGCTTTATTACCTATTTTAACGCATCCTGACGAGCGCCTGCACATTGTCGCCAAACCCGTAGAACAGGTGGACGATCGCATTCGCACGCTGGTTGCCGATATGGCGGAAACGATGTACGCATCCAAAGGTATTGGCTTGGCGGCAACTCAGGTAAATGTGCACGAGCGGGTGGTGGTGATTGATTTATCGGAAGAGAAAAACCAACTGCTTGCGCTGATTAATCCTGTTATCACCCAAAAAGACGGCGAGACGACTTACGAAGAGGGTTGCTTGTCTGTGCCGGGGATTTACGAGGAAGTTACCCGCGCGGAAACGATTACGGTAGAATTTTTAGACATTCAGGGCAACAAGCAAACGCTGGATGCGGATGGTTTGCTGGCGATTTGCATTCAGCATGAGCTGGATCACTTGCTGGGCAAGTTGTTTGTGCAATATTTGTCGCCGCTGAAACAAAATCGGATTAAAACCAAAATGAAAAAACGCCAGCGCGAGACGATGTGATTTTCAGGCTGCCTTATTATAATGTGAGGCAGCCTGAAACGTTTTCAGAAGAAGGAAATGACAATGGCGCGTTTGCAGCGGGTTTATTTGTATTATTCGTATGCGGTGTTTGTGGTTTTGCTGTTTACCGCGTGGTGGCAGTATCAATTTGCTTTATTTTTGCTTTTAAGTTTTATTTTGCTTATTTGCAATGCGACGATGCAACGCTTGGCGCGGCTTGCAAAAAACCGCTATGCTGATTACGCTAACCCATACGCCACCCCAATGGATGCCACCACGCCCGCCGCGCTATTGTATGGCTTGATTGTGTTGGCTTATCTGCTGTTTTCGGAATTGCTCACCAACCCCAGCCGCTTTAACTGGCTGCTGTTTGCAATTTGAGCGGGGCTGATTTTGCTGCCCAGCCTTTATTTTGAGCTGCAAGTAAACCGCCTTATCGCGCAAATGCCCGCTACCGCTGCCATAAGGCAGCCTGAAAAATGGTCTGCGGGCAAAAAGCTGCTTTGGCTGCTACACGGGCTTGTGCCCTTGGGCATGGCGGCGTTCTCTTTTTATAGCGCGTTTACTCTCCACGACCATTCGGTAATGTGGCTAAAAGTGGGCTTTTTTACCTTGCTGATTGGGATTTTTATCTATCGCTATTTGCTGCTGCACTTGGGTTTTGAGGCAGCCTGAAACGTTTTTGGGAAAAATAGGATGACGGTAGCGCGTTTGCAACAGATTTATTTGTATTATTCGTATGCAGTGTTGGCAGTGTTGCTGTTTATACTGTTGAAGCAAGATGATTTTGCTTTATATTGGGTGCTTTTTTATCCTTTGTTTTGCAATCATGCTATTTTTGACTTGGCGGATTGTTTAAAAAATCAGAAGCCTTTTTACGACAAATTTCTACGCACTAATGTGCCTGCCACGCCATTTTATCTATTTGCTGCAATGGGCTGCCTGCTGTTTTTAGAATCCAATGATAAAGGTTTTAACTGGCTGCTGTTTACGATTGGATTGTTATCGATAACGCTGCCCAATCTTTACTTTGCGCGACAATTTAACCACTTTGTCGCACAGTTGCCCAAAGCAACAAGGCAGCCTGAAAAATGGTCAGTGGGCAGAAAATTGTTTTGGTTGATAACAGGTCTTGTGCCTTTGAGCATTTCTATCCTTTTATACGGCGTTTACACGAGATAACCAAATGGTACAGGGCATAAATTTTGGCTTATTGACATTATTGATAAGCATTTTGATGTACCGCCATTTGCTGCTGCATTGGGGATTAGGGCAGCCTGAAAACACCCAAACCAACTGAAATAGTTATGCCGCCCATCACAACAGCCTTTTCAGGCTGCCTTATTCATTACACCATCCCAACCGTTTAACCCATTTTCAGGCTGCCTAATATTCAATACTCCAAAGGCAGCCTGAAAACCACACACAAAGGACACCCCATGAAAATCATCTTCGCAGGCACACCCGATTTTGCCGCCGCCGCGCTTAATGCCATCGCCGCCGCAGGCTTTGACATCCCGCTGGTGCTCACCCAGCCCGACCGCCCCAAAGGGCGCGGGATGCAGTTGCAAGCATCGCCTGTTAAACAAGCCGCGCAGGCACTCGGCTTGCGCGTTGAACAGCCTGAAAAACTGCGCGGCAACGCCGAAGCCATTGCCCTGCTGCGCGAAATGGATGCCGACATTATGGTGGTTGCCGCTTACGGATTGATTTTGCCACAAGACGTGTTGGACGCGCCCAAACATGGCTGCCTAAACATCCACGCTTCGCTGTTGCCCCGTTGGCGCGGCGCGGCTCCGATTCAACGCGCGATTGAAGCGGGCGACGCGGAAACAGGCGTGTGCATCATGCAAATGGACGCAGGGCTGGACACAGGCGCGGTCGTCAGCGAACACCGCTGCCCCATTTTGCCCGGCGACACCGCCAACGAAGTGCACGACAAACTGATGCGCCTTGGCGCGGCGGCGATTGTGGCGGATTTGCAAACCTTGCAGCGCGAAGGCAGCCTGAAAGCCACCCCGCAGCCTGAAAACGGCATCACCTACGCGCAAAAACTCAGCAAGGACGAAGCGCAAATCAACTGGCAGGAAGACGCGGCAACCGTGTCGCGCAAAATCCGCGCCTTCAATCCCGTGCCTGCCGCGTGGACGCTATGGCAAGGCAAGCCGATGAAAATTTGGGCGGCGGAAGCGGTGGCAGGCAACGGCGCAGCAGGCACGGTGTTGCAGGCAGACGCAGCGGGCATCATCATCGCCTGCGGCGCAAACGCGTTGCGGATTACCGAATTGCAACCCGCAGGCAGCAAACGCATGACGGCGGCGGCGTTTTTAGCGGGGCGCGAGTTGGCGGTGGGCACGGCGTTTGCGTAGTTTAGGCAGCCTGAAAAGCAGTCGCCCGCATCATTTGAAAGCGTTAATCTTTAAACCTTGCCGCCTTGCCCGCTAAGCATTCAGGCAGCCTGAAAGCAAGTTTACGAGCTTCTGCGAAGCCAAAACCCAATCCCAAAGGAAAACCATGTCCCTATCCCAAGTCCAAAGCCTTGCCGCGCACACCCTTGCCGCCGTTGCATCGGGCAAAAATCTGTCCGACGAGCTTGCCTACATCATCGCGCAAACGCCCGAACTTACCGCGCAAGACAAAGGCATGCTGCAAGACATCGCCTACGGCTGCCAACGCCATTTAGGCAGCCTGAAATTCATGCTCGGCAAAATGCTCAACAAGCCCATAGATAACGAAGCCCTGCAAAGCTATCTGCTCGTCGCCCTTTATCAGCTCAACCACACGCAAAACGCGCCGCACGCCGTGGTCAACGAAGCCGTGAACCACATCGCGCAAATCGGGCATGGGCAATACCGCTCGTTTGCCAACGCCATCCTGCGCCGTTTTCTGCGCGAAAAAGATGGGCTTAACAAAGCCTGTCGCTATGACGATGTTGCTAAACACAATTTGCCCGTTTGGTTACAAAAAACTCTGCAAAATCAACACCCAAAACATTGGCACAACATCGCCACCGCTTTCCAAGCCCATCCGCCGCTCACGCTGCGCGTTAATCGCCGCCATGTCAACGCCGAGCAATATCTTGCCGCGCTGCACGAAGCAGGGTTAAACGGCAAAATTTTGGACGACTACGCCATCCGCCTTGCCCAAGCCGTGCCCGTTGCCCAATTGCCGCGCTTTGCCGAAGGCTGGGCATCGGTGCAAGATTTTGGCGCACAGCAAGCCGCCTATCTGCTTAATCCGCAAAACGGCGAGCGCATTTTAGACGCTTGCGCCGCCCCAGGTGGCAAAACAGGGCATATTTTGGAACTGGCCGATTGCGATGTAACCGCGCTAGACATCGCCCCCCAACGCCTGCAACGCGTGCAAGACAATCTCGCCCGCTTGCGTTTTCAGGCTGCCTTATACTGCGCCGATGCCCAAAATTTAAGCGATTGGTATAATGGCGAACCGTTTGACGCAATCTTGGCAGACATACCCTGCACCGCATCGGGCACCATCAAACGCAATCCCGACATCAAATGGCTGCGCCGCCCAACCGATGCCTACAAAACCGCCCGCCAGCAAGAACCCATGCTGGATGCGCTGTGGACAACGCTCAAATCAGGCGGCCGAATGCTGTTGGCAACCTGCTCCATCTTTGAAGAAGAAAACCAACAGCAATGCCACCGCTTTCTCAACCGCCACCCCGATGCCCAATTGCGCACCGAAAAAATTCTTATCCCAAGCGAAAAACAAGATGGCTTTTATTACGCACTTATTGAAAAACATTAATCGCGTTTTCAGGCTGCCACAAACATTCAAACGCAGCCTGAAAATGAGCAGCGCGAGTTTCAGCGAAGCTAAAATCCCATCCATCCCAAGCCAAAGGCAGCCTGAAAACCAGCAAATGCCGTTTTCAGGCTGCCTTCGCGCACTCATCATCAGCGCATTATTCATCGCCCCCGCCATACACGCCGAAACCATCAGCGCCACCCGCTCCGAAGCCCAAATCCAAGCCAACGGGCAACTCACCATCAGCACCCGCTTTCAAACCGAGCTGCCCGAGCAACTGCAAAACGCCCTGCAACAAGGCGTGCCACTAGATTTCACCCTATCCTATCGCCTAGAACGCCCCACGCTTGCTTCCTACCGCTTCAAAATCAGCCAGCTCATCAACACCGCCAACAGCGTGAACTACCGCCTAAGTTTCCACCCGCTCACCAACCGCTACCGCGTGTCCGTTGGCACATTTACCACCGAATACAACAGCCTGAACACCGCGCTCAAAGCCGTCGGCGCGATTGCCAACTGGCACGTGCTCAACGAAGGCGCATTGTCCGACACGCCCGCCAGCGAAGTCAAAGCCCAAGTTAAGCTCAATCTCACCACCACCCGCCTGCCCAAACCTTTCCAAATCAACGCCATCAATTCGCGTGATTGGGATTTGGATTCGGGCTGGCAGGATTTGGTGATTAAGCCGTAGGTGGGGTGGACGTGGTTTAGATGTTTTGTCCAAAGGCAGCCTGAAAACGGTTTTGCTGTTCCATTCAAAGGCAGCCTGAAAACAAGCAATGCGCGTTTTGCGAAACTGAAACCATAAAACAAACTAACCACGCATTTTTGTTTTCCTATCCAACCCTTTTTCAGGCTGCCTAACAGCCATGTTTACTTACAAAGGCAGCCTGAAAACCACATTACTCGCCTTACTCAAAGGCAGCCTGAAAACAAGCAAAGCGCGTTTTGCGAAACTGAAACCATAAACTAGACAACCACACATTCTTGTTTTCCCATTCATCCCATTTTCAGGCTGCCCATCAGCCATGTTTGTTTAACAAAGGCAGCCTGAAAACCCAAACCCCAAAACCACCCCCACCATGCAAAAATTCCTAATCTTCTGCGGCATCCTCTCCTTCATCGCCCTCTACGCCCTCAGCCAATCCACCGACAGCAACAGCCCCTACGCCCCCTACTTCTGGACAATCGCCAGCTTCACAGGCGCACTCGCCATCACCATGGTCATCGTAACCCTGCGCTACATCTGGCTCATCGTCCGCGACAAACGCAACCACGTTTTCGGCTCACAAATCGCCCGCCGACTCTCCACCATGTTCGCCATCGTCGCCGCCCTGCCCGCCCTATTCCTGCTCGGCGTCGCCGCCCAATTCATCGCCCACAGCATCAACTCATGGTTTGGCAACGACACCAAAGAAGCCCTAGAACGCAGCCTGAAACTCAGCCAAAGCGCGCTAGATAACGCCGCCAGCAACAGCGTGCAAGAAGCCCAACGCATCCGCGCCAACCTAGCCACCGCCCTTGTGCAAAGCAAAGCCCCCTACGAAGCCTTCCAAACCCAGCAAGCCCGCACATTCAGCCATCTTGCCCTGTGGCAACTAGACGACCACCAACTCATCGCCGAGCGCAATCCACAAAAACTCCCCGCCCCCGATTTTGACCCCAGCACGCTCAACACCCTACGCCAACAACAAATCATCCGCAGCATAGAAAACGTAAATGGCACGCTATATGCTGCTGGCTGGATAATGTTGCCAAAATACGTCAGTAAAGAATACATCTTCTTTTTCAGGCAGCCCATCCCCGAAAACGTCGCCAAAGACGCCGAACTCATAGAATCCGCCCGCGCCAAATACGCCGAGCTCGTCTTCGCCCAAAAAGGTCTGCAAACCTTTTTTATCGCCACGCTTATCATCGCCACCCTACTCGCCATCCTATTATCCATCGCCGCCGCGCTCTATTTCGCCCGCCGCTTCGTTGAGCCCATTCTCGCCCTAGCCGATGGCGCACGCTCCGTCGCCCACAACGATTTCAGCCGCCGCATCCCCGTAACCAGCCACGACGAACTGGGCAAATTATCAGGCATGTTTAACTACATGACCCAGCAACTTGCTAACGCCAAAGCCGCCAACGAGCGCCACCACAAAGAACAAGAAGCCGCCCGCCACTACCTAGAACGCGTGTTAAACAGCCTTAACGCAGGCGTAATCACTCTAGACTACTCAGGCAGCCTGAAAACCTACAACGCCAGCGCCCAACAAATGCTAGACATCAATCTCACCCACCACATCGGCGAGCAAACCAGCGCATGGCACGATTTAAGCCCTCAACACCACGCCGCCGCCGACCTGCTCAACGCCCTGATTGCCAGCGAACACAGCCCTGACGCCGTAGAACTCTCCTACACCGCCCAAGACAGCAGCCGCATCCTGCTGGGCAAAGCCATCCGCCTGCCTGCCGAAAACGGCAAAGGTCTCGTGCTCGTGTTTGACAACATCACCGAGCTAGTTCGCGCCCAAAAAGAAGCCGCGTGGGGCGAAGTTGCCAAACGTCTCGCCCACGAAATCCGCAACCCACTCACCCCCATCCAACTTTCCGCCGAGCGTTTGGCATGGAAATTGCAAGACAAATTGGACACAAAAGACGCACAAATCCTAACCAAATCCACCGACACCATCATCAAACAAGTCGCCGCGCTCAAAGAAATGGTAGAAGCCTTCCGCAACTACGCCCGCGCACCCAGCCTGAAACTTACCAAAACCAACCTTAACGCCCTTGTTTCCGAAGTTTTAGTGCTTTATGAAAGCAGCCCCTGCCATTTCATTGCCGATTTAAGCCCCCATCCCGCATGGATACAAGCCGACACCACCGCCATGCGCCAAGTGCTACACAACCTATTCAAAAACGCCGCCGAAGCCGCCGAAAGCGACCCGCAGCCTGAAACGCACATTCAAATCTTGGTACACGAGACCACCATCAGTCTCACCGTAACCAACAACGGCAAAAGTTTCAGCCCACACATGCTGCAAAACGCCTTTGAACCCTATGTTACCGACAAGCCCACAGGCACAGGACTGGGCTTGCCCGTAGTCAAAAAAATCATAGAAGAACACGGCGGGCACATCAGCCTAGCCAACCAAATCCCATCTGGTGCAAGCATTAGCATTACACTACCTAAGATAACAACAATAGAAGCAGAAAACTCATGAGAAGTACAGACATCTTAATCGTCGATGACGAAATTGGAATCCGCGAAGTATTGCAGGAAACTCTTGAAGATGAAGGCTACACCGTTTCGCTCGCCGCAAACGCAGGCGAAGCGCGTGCCATGCGCAACAAAAACCGCCCAGCCCTTGTGCTGCTGGATATTTGGATGCCCGATAGCGACGGCATCACCCTGCTCAAAGAATGGGCAAAAAATGGGCAGCTCACCATGCCTGTGATTATGATGAGCGGGCACGGCAGCATTGACACCGCCGTAGAAGCCACCAAAATCGGCGCGATAGACTTTCTAGAAAAACCCATCCCCTTGCAAAAACTCTTGCAAGCCGTGGAACGCGCGCTCAAACAAAACGAATCCGAAAACAGCCAAAACGCCGTGATTGAAGGCTTGGGCAACAGCGCCGTGATTCAAACATTCAATCAGCAAGTCAAACAAGCGCAAACACACAATAGTGCCGTGCTGCTTATCGGCGAAACAGGCTCCCCCTTTGAAATCATCGCCCGCTTTTTCCATAAAGAAAACACTCCTTGGGTGCAGCCCACGCGCCCCGAGCAAATTATTGATATTCCTAGCGAACTGCTCAACAAAGCCACCAACGGCGTACTGTATTTGGGCGATATTTCGCAATTTGGCAAAAATATCCGCCAAGGCATCGCCTTTCTCGTCAATAAAGCCGATAAACACAACACGCGCATCGTGTTCACCAGCTCGCGCCCGCTCAACGAACTTTTGGATAATTCGCAAAGCGATACTCGCCTAATGAGCGTGCTATCCAGCGCAATTATCAACATCCCATCCTTGCGCCAGCATTCCGAAGACATCCCCTTTATCGTCAATAAGCTACTCAACGAAATATCGCCCAATCGCTCAATCAAATTTGCCACGCCCGCCATGAATCGCTTGCGCCAATACGACTGGCCAGGCAATTTTGAACAATTAAAAAACGTGGTTAACAGCTTGGTATTGAACTGCGAACAAAACGAAATCAGCGAAATCGCCGTTTCTCGCCTGCTCAACCAATTCAACACCGACGAAACCTTCTCCGATATCCGCAGCGTATTCAATTTCAACCTTCCCTTGCGCGAACTGCGCGAAGAGTTGGAACGACGCTATTTTGAATTCCACATTCGCCAAGAAAATCACAACATGAGCCGCGTTGCACAAAAAGTTGGGCTGGAACGCACCCATTTGTATCGCAAACTCAAACAACTTGGCATCACCTTCTCGCGCCGCACCGCCAGCAATGGCGAAAAAGAAAGCAGCAACGAAGAAGCCGCATAAGACATCAACCCGTACCATTGGATGCGGGTTTTGCGTTTTCAGGCTGCTGTGTATTTTCAGGCTGCCTTAGGCTTGGGCGATGTTATGGATTTGGTTAAACCATACTGTGCAATTGGTATTGAGGCAGCCTGAAAACCATCCTTGCTTATCCATTTTCAGTCTGCCTTAAACGCTAAATATGTCGCAAAACTTGGTGAAACATCATGCTGTGCAAGCGCACTATTAAGGCAGCCTGAAAACACAAATTCACATCATCTCTTGTTTACAAAATTCCCATCATTTTCCCCAAAGGCAGCCTGAAAAGCATCTCTACCCCCCCATTTTCAGGCTGCCCCAAATACAAAAAAGGCAGCCTGAAAAGCTGCCTTCTATTATTCACGCCAACGGTTTACTTCAACTCGTTATACAAATCGCGCAACCATTTATTCGCACGCGCATCATTCAACGGTTGCCCCGTTTGGTCTAGCAACACAACACGCTGCCCATTAGTCTCTTGCACCAAGCCCACATATAACTGCGCAGGTTGATTCGTGGTAGTTGGCTGTGCCACTTTTTTGCTCTTAAACCAGCGACCCAACAAACCAGGTTTGCGATTATCTGCCGCCGCCTGTGCCAACGCTTCGCTTTGTGTTGGCGCGGGACGCACGATAAACATACCGCGCTCGCTCACAAACTGCTGAACCGTTAAGCCGATGCGGTCAAGCGCAGAAGCAATGCGGTTCACATTGCGCTCTGCCCCGCCATACACGATAACGCTGTTTTGCTCCAACTTCGCAAACTCCGTGCCCTGCGCTTGGTCTGAGCGAACCGCTGTTTGCTGTGTTGCAACCGCTTCATCTACGCCCAAATATTGCATAAAGCGCGATAAGAACGCGGCTTCCAAACTTGGGTCATTAGCACGCGGCTGCCAAATGGTGCTTTCTTCTTTTTTGCTGTTGTAAACTTCTTCCAAGCCTTTGTGCGTAAAGAAAATATCCAAATCGCCTGTGCGGCTGTTGCGCTCTATGCGAATCAAGAATTTATCGCGCTCGCTGGTGGTGTACACGCCACCCATGCCCACTTTGTCAAACAATTTGCGCAAACCTTGGTTTGGCAATTTGGCGCGGTTTTCCGCCCATTCGGTTTCCATCAAGCCTGCTTGTGGCTCTTCGGAATAAATGGTGAAACCCGCTTCCTGCCAGAACGCGCGCAGCAAAGGCCACATTTCAGCAGCAGATTTGTTTTTCACCACCAGCCAACGTTGATTACCTTGGCGCTCAATGTGCGCGTCTTTTACTTGGGTCAAGACTTTTTTTCTGCCCTGCGATTGCGTTTCTTTCAACGCATTGGGGCTAGCAGTCGTGCCTTTGGGTAACGTATATAAATCACCATTACGCGGGTCATTTAAATCGGGCGGAACTTCCAAACTCACAATTTTATTGTTTTCAGATTGGTAATCCAGCTTCGGCGCTTCTTTCTTGCTACCCGAACAAGCGGCAAGACTAATAGTGGCTAGGACTAAAACAAGGGGTTTGATGTGGTTCATGTACACCTTCCAGAAAAATCAAATCAAGTTGGTTGCTTTTAAGGCAGCCTGAACTTTTTCTTGCGCAGCTGAACTCAATGGCAAGATAGGTAAACGAACGTGTTCAGCGCACACGCCCAATTGCGATGCTGCCCATTTAGGCGCTGCGGGGCTAGGCTCGCAGAACATCACGTCATATAAAGGAACAAGCTGTTTATTAAGCGCGCGGGCTTGGGCAAGGTTGCCATCCAATGCGCTGTGGCACATTTGCGAGAACAATTTAGGCGCAACATTGCCCGCCACGTTAATCACGCCTTTGCCGCCGCAAAGCATATTTGCCATGCCAGTTGGATCGTCGCCAGAATAAACGGCAAAACCTTCGGGCACGCTGTTAATCAAAGAAACCACGCGCCCAATATTGCCACTGGCTTCTTTCACGCCCACGATATTGGAAAATTGCGCCAAGCGCACGATGGTTTCATTGCTCATATCCACAACGGTGCGCCCTGGCACGTTGTAAATAATCATAGGAATGGTGGTTGCTTCGGCAATGGCTTTGAAATGTTGATAAATGCCCTCTTGCGAAGGTTTATTGTAATAAGGAACAACGGACAAAGTGTAATCTGCGCCCAGTTTTTCTGCTGCTTTGGATAGCTCAATCGCTTCGCGAGTGTTGTTCGCGCCCGTGCCTGCGATGATAGGAATGCGCTTGTTGGCAGTTTTGATTACGGTTTCAACTACTTTCAAATGCTCATCAACGGCAAGCGTGGCAGATTCGCCCGTTGTGCCGACTGCGACAATGGCATCTGTGCCGTTGGCGATATGCCATTCAACTAGAGCTTGCAATTGTTCGTAATTCACGCTGCCATCGGCGTGCATGGGAGTAATGAGTGCAACAATGCTTCCTGTTAGCATGATATTCACCTTTGTTGTGAAAAATTGAAAAACGTTGCAACGTGTGCAACGGCGCATGATTTTAGCCTATTTCCAAGCGTGGACAAAATTAAAACACATATTCAGGCAGCCTGAAAGCTATTTTTGTAAATAAACGTAAATATTTTGCGGCACAAAAAGGGCTATTGATAACAATCAGCAATCATTTTCAAATTAGTTATTTGATGTTGCTATGAATTTTGCGGGATAAAAATGCTTATCATCTTAAATCCATAGGCAGGGCATTGTTGATAATTGTTTGTATTTTAATATGAAATTTGATTTTTACTGAAACATTGCTACAATGCGCTCCGCGTTGAGACGTGATGTCTCTCTCGTTTTTTAACATTCACATTACCAAGGAAAATAAATATGCAAGGCGATAAAGAAGTTTTGGCTTATATGAACGAGTTGTTGGCAGGCGAATTGGCTGCTCGCGACCAATATTTTATTCACTCGCGTATGTATGCCGAATGGGGCTACAACAAGTTGTTTGAGCGTTTGAATCACGAAATGGAAGAAGAAACGCAGCACGCGGAAGATTTTATTCGCCGTATTTTGATGCTGGGTGGCACACCTAAAATGACTCCCGATGGCTTGAATATTGGCACAACGGTAAAAGAATGCTTGGAAGCAGATTTGGCAACGGAATTGCACGTGCGCGCGGCGTTGAAAAAAGGCATTAAATTGTGCGAAGAAAAACAGGATTATGTTACCCGTGAACTGATGGTAGCGCAGTTGAAAGATACTGAAGAAGACCACGCGCATTGGTTGGAACAACAGCTTCGCTTGATTACGATGATGGGCGAACAAAATTACTTGCAAAGCCAAGTGTAAGGAATAGGAGATGCAAGGAGACCGTCAAGTTATCCAGCACCTGAATAAAAATTTGGGTTTGCTTTTGGTTACGATTAACCAATATTTTTTGCACGCACGTATTTTGAAAAATTGGGGCTTGGAGGAATTGGGTTGCAATTTCTATAAGCGTTCAATTGTTGAAATGAAGGCGGCGGACGCGATTATTGAACGCGTGCTGTTGCTAGAAGGTTTGCCTAATTTGCAAGAGCTGGGCAAATTGCTAATCGGCGAATCGCCTGCGGAAATCATTGATTGTGATTTGAAAAAAGAATATGAAAAACACGATGCGCTGATTGCTGCGATTGCGGTTTGCGAAGAGCTGCAAGATTATGTTTCGCGTGATTTGTTGGAAAAACAAAAGTTTGAAAACGAAGAGCGCATTGATTGGTTGGAAACTCAGCAGGAGTTGATTGCTGATTTGGGCATTGAAAACTACCTGCAACTCGGGGCGCAAGAGGACGATTAAAACAAACCACTACCAAGCTCTGGTAATCCGAGTAAAAAAGAAAACCACCTGCTATTTTTTAGCGGGTGGTTTTTATTTTCAGGCTGCCTTTTGTGAACAAGCAAAGGCAGCCTGAAAAGATATGGGATGCTGCGTTTTCAGGCTGCCTGAAATTGGATAACAACGCGAACGAGCTGAACAATCGCCCAGCTGCTCACCAGCAATCCTGCGCTCAGGCGCAGCCATCTTTTTTGCAGCAGCGCGCGCAGTTGGCTGGCAAATAAGCCTGAGGCGATAAGATTGGGCAAGGTGCCCAGCCCGAAGGCGAGCAAATATAAGCCGCCCCACAGCGCAGAATTGCTGCCCAGCGCGTAGAGTGAGGCGTTGTAAACCAAGCCGCATGGCAGCCAGCCCCAAAGCATGCCTGCGCCAAAGCAGGCGGGGATGGTTTGGATGGGGAGCAGTTTGTTGAGCAAGGGGTTGAGTCGCTGCCAGATGGGTCGCCCGATGTGTTCTATTTTGGCTGCCCATGCAAGGATGTTGGCAAGATAAAGCCCTGTGAACAGCAGCAGCAGATTGGCGAGCGCGGCGAGAATGAGTTGCAGGGTATGCGTGTGCGCGAGGGTGCTGCCTAGCTGGGATAGTCCACCCATAAGCGCGCCGATAAGGGCATAACTGGTGAGCCTGCCGAGGTTTATCAGGATGATGAGCCAATGGCGTTTGATGTGTGGGGGCAATTGCAGGGCGAAGGCAGTGGATAAGCCGCCGCACATGGCGATGCAATGCGTGCCGCCGAAGAAGCCAAGTAGAAATAGGGTGAACAGGGTGATGGTGGGCATGGGGTGGTGTGTGCATGAAAAGGGTGGGATTTTACTGGTTTTGTGGTTTTCAGGCTGCCTTTCGGGGGCAAAAAAGGCTGCTGGATGGATTGGCAACAGCCTTGGGTGTAGCAATAGGCAGCCTGAAAACGGGTAATACGGTTTTTCAGGCTGCCTAATGCCTTTTATTGCGAATATCGTTTACGCACCGTTTAGCATCGCTTAAATAGTGCGTGGCAAAGCCACACAGCCTGAAACCTTTGCAAAACCTGTAACCGATGGAGCGTCGGTGGCTCGCCGACATATTTTCAATTAACAAAATTACTTTAAATCAACTAATTGGCGATGAGCCGTCGCCGCTCCATTTTAAATTTCAGGCTGCCGCTGGGATTTTACAAAGGTCTCAGCCTACTTGCCGTTGTGTAACAATGCGGTTCATTTCTACAAATAAGGCAGCCTGAAAACGGTTGATAAAGCCCATCCCGTTTTCAGGCTGCCTATTGCACAAAATAGTATTACGCCACTTCGCGATGATAATGCCGCAAGGCGTGTTCTTTGCGCCGCCCTTGGCTGAATGCCGACACGCGCTTCAAATAGCCAATCACGCGCGTGCCGTAATCAATATCAGGCGAGCCGCACGCGCTGCACGCGTTCAACGTGCGCTTGTCTATGTGTTCGCATTGGTTGCAAATGGTGATTTTCACATTGGTGCAGAAATAATTGCAGCCCGTTTTGGCGGCGATGTCTAGCAAGGCACGAAAGCCTGATTGTGGCAGGGCTTCGTCTAAATTCAAATGCAATGCCGATCCGCCGTCCAGCCAGTCTATCAACTCGCGCCCATGCAGCAGGAATTTATCTAGCGCGTTGGTTTGGTCGTCTTCCACCACATAAAAATAAGAGTTATAGCAATCGCGTGGCACAAAATAGCCGTCTGCCTTATCCCATTTGGCGTTTTTCACGCCCAAGTTTTCGGCGGGCACAAATTCGGTGTTGAATTTCACGCCATATTTTGCGCTGGCGACTTTGTTGGCTTCAAAAATAATTTTGAGCCGAGATTGCACAAAATCCACATATTCGGGCGTGTAGGCAGCCTGAATGCCTTGGCTTTCGGCGGCTTCCACCATGCCGTTGATGCCGATGGTTAAAAATTGCTTATCCAGCGAAATAAAGCCCGCATCGTAAACAGGCAACAAGCCAGCCGCTTGGTATTCCTCCATCAGCTTGCGATAGGCATATTGATATTGATGGATTTTGTCCACTTCGGTGGCAAGGTCGCGCCCATCTTGCACCAAGCGATTCATGTTGATGGTAATCACGTTAATTGACCCCGTTGCCACGCCGCCCGCGCCCAGCGAGTAGGAAAAAGTGCGGTCTTCAATTTGGTTGCGCAGTCGGCAGCAAGATGCCAGCGAATCGGGGTTGTCGGATTGGTACACAAAAAACGAATTGCCCACGCTTAATTCGTGCGCCAGCGTGTCGGCAAACTCGCCGTCTTTGCATTTGCCGTGGTCGGTGAGCATGGCGGCGGTTACCACGGGGAAGGTGAGCACCGCTTTGTTGCGCTCTTGGTTGAACCAATTTAGGAAAAATTTTTGCAAACGCGACACGCTTGCCCACACGGGTTTGGTGAAATCGGGGAACACAAAATCGCCAAACATCGCGTCAAAATAATAGCGGTCATACAGCGAAATATTCCAAAACACGCTTTGATAGCCGCGCGCGGCGGCGGGTTGGTTGATGCTGTACACCACTTGCTGCAAGGCGTTTTCAATCTCGCTGCGGTGGGTGGTCAAATAATCGTTGCCAAAATCTTTGCGGGCGAAGTAGTCAAAATAAGTTAAAAATTCCACCGTTGCCACCGCGCCTGCAAATTGCGCGCTCACGGCAAACACAAAATTGATAAACGAGCCGCAAAACGATGCCAAATGCTGCGGCGCGCGCGATTCACCGCCCAATTTAGTCAGCCCATCGCGCAAAAACGGATACATGGTTACCGACACGCAATAAGGTTTCAGGCTGGTTTCATCGTGCACATAAATCTCATGTGCCTCAATCTGGCGCACATATTCGCGCGCCAAATCGTCGCCAAATAATTCGCCAATTTTGCGCGACACTTGGGCGCGGTTAATTTGCACGAAAACGTCTTTAAGCAACTCGCTTTCCAACGTGGCGATGTTTTTATGGGTAACGTTGGCGTTGGCATCCATGGTTGAGCCGTCCGCCGCGTTATGCGCCGCCATGTAGTGTTGGATAAAGCTGAGTTTGGATTGGATTTGTTCGGGATACAGCCGAAGCATGATGTTCTCCAATGTGTGAGTGAGTGGTTGAAAAAACGCTGCTGCCCTTTTCAGGCTGCCTGATAAAGAACCGCAGCAGGGGAAACTGTTTTTATTGTGATTTACCAGTAGGCAGCCTGAAATCTATTGCCGCCGCCAAAACAACGCCGTTAAATCTTCGCCTGTTTGCAAATCGGTAAACCGCTGATTAGTGGTCGGACTATCCAGCCCACCACGTTCAGGCAGCCATCGCCCCGTTTTCAAAAACGACAATTCGGGCAACAACATCGGCGGCACTTCATCGCGCTCCAAGCCCGTGTATAAACACGTTTTTAAGCCAAATTCATCGCGCGCCACCCGCAGCAAAGCCAACAGATTTTCAGGCTGCCATTCGCCGCCCAAAAACAGCACGCAAGTGAGCAAACCCGCATACCGCCGCAGCCGCTCGCGCAAATACGCCACCGACAACGCTTCGCCCAAGCCCGCTTTCCACGAATCCGCGCTATGGCAGCCCACGCAACGCAAAGGGCAGCCTGAAAGCAAAAACGCCAACGACACTTCATTAGGCACTTCCTGCCACACAATTTCTTCGCGCGTAAAGCGCAGCGGCGGCAGCACAGACGGCGCATCTTTATAGTGAAGCAAAATTACATTCATAAAAATAACCAATAGGACAAAGTAAAAAATTGCCCTAAAAGCCATTGGGTTTAGGGTGAAAACGGAACGAAGTTTATGCCTAATCGCGGTTACAAAAATTGACGCACATCAAATTTAAACATTCGTAAATTACGAATGTTTGCTAAGTTACGGAAAATATGGAAAACAAATTTGCGTCGCGCATTTTCATTTTCAGGCTGCCAAATGGCGGATGGCGGGTTCGTTCTATTGTAGAGCAAGCAAGCACAATATATTGTTTATCAAGCGATTTATTTACAAATAATGCAAACGGGTCTTCAGGCTGCCTGCCCTGCGAAGTAGAGCCGCACAGCGAAAACGCTTTATAATGCCGTCTCTTTTGATGCAACCTGAAACGCCGCAACCTAAAACACCATCCCACGCTGCCCAAACCACAAGGATAACCCATGAACAGCCATCTCAATCAACTTCACCCCTATCCATTCGCCCGCCTGCGCGAAGCCATGCAAGGCATTGCGCCACCCGATGGCATCAGCGAAATCCCGCTTTATATCGGCGAGCCCAAACATCCCACGCCGCCCGTGCTCACCGATGCGCTGATTGCCGCGCTGCCCGAGCTGTCCAAATACCCCGCTGCGCTGGGCTTGCCCGAGCTACGCCAAGCCTGCGCCAACTGGTTGCGCCGCCGTTATGACGGCTTAACGCTGAACCCCAACACGCAAATTTTGCCGATATTGGGCAGCCGCGAGGCGTTGTTTTCCTTTGTTCAGGCTGCGCTTGACCCTGTTGCCGGCGAAAAGCCTGTGGTGGTGTCGCCCAATCCGTTTTACCAAATCTACGAGGGCGCAACGCTGCTGGGCAACGGCGAGATTGTGTACGCCAACACCGTCGCGCCGCGTTTTTTGCCCGATTGGGGCAGCGTGCCCGCCGAAAAATGGGCGCGTTGCAAAATTGTATTCGTGTGCTCGCCTGATAACCCCACGGGCAGCGTTTTAACGCGCGATGATTGGGCACAATTGTTTGAATTACAAGATAAATACGGCTTTATCATCGCCTCCGATGAATGCTATGCCGAAATCTATTTTGATGGACAAAAACCCATCGGTTGCCTGCAAGCCGCTGCCGAATTGGGGCGCACGTTTGACAACATCATCATGTTCACCAGCCTGTCCAAACGCTCCAACGCGCCCAGTTTGCGCTCGGGCTTTGTGGCAGGCGATGAAAAATTGCTGAAACCGTTTTTGCTGTATCGCACCTACCACGGCAGCGCGATGAGTTTACCCGTGCAACGCGCCAGCATCGCCGCTTGGAACGATGAAGCCCACGTTGAAGCCAACCGCCACGCCTATCAGCAAAAATTTGACCGCGTTGTGCCCATTTTGCGGCAAAAATTCAATGTAACCATGCCGCAAGCTTCGTTCTACATTTGGCTGCCCATCCCCGATGGCGACGATTTGCGCTTCACGCAAGAACTCTACCGCGCAACAGGTGTGCAAGTGTTGCCCGGGCGATTTTTTGCCCGCGACACGGAGCACGGCAACCCCGGCAAGGGCTATGTTCGCATTGCCTTGGTGGACGAAATAGAAAAATGCGTGGAAGCGGCAGAGCGCATCATAGCTTGGTATCAGGCGTAAAAACATTTTCAGGCTGCCTTTGGCGTTGATTGGCAGCCTGAAAATACTTGTTTTCATAGTTTGCAAAACAGCGCTGTTAAACAGCATCTCTTTATCACCATCAGGCAGCCTGAAAACCGCCCTACCCCATTTTCAGGCTGCCTATTTACCATATTCACCAAAGATCACACATCATGCAAGAAAACAAATACACCACCGAACAAATCCTATGGGTAAAACACCATAGCCCCACCCACATCACCTTCGCCATCACCCGCCCCGAAAGTTTCCGCTTCGCCGCAGGGCAGTTCGCCCGCCTCGGCTTTACCCAAGGCGAAGGCTATATTTGGCGCGCCTACTCCATCACCTCCGCCGAATACGCCGACACGCTGGAGTTTTTTGCCATTTTAATTCCCGATGGCGAAATGTCTGCCAAACTCGCCACCATGCAAGCGGGCGACAGCATCCTGTTAGACAAAACCGCGCAAGGCTTCTTCCTGCCCGAGCGTTTTCCCGATGGCGACGATTTAATCATGCTCTGCACAGGTTCAGGCATCGCCCCCTTTCTCTCCATTATTCAGCAGCCTGAAATTTGGCAACGCTTTAACACGCTTGCCCTTGCCCACAGCGTGTCGCACAACAAAGATTTGATTTTTAACGACTACATCGCTAGCCTTGCCGAGCATCCGTTGGTGGGCGAGTATTACGCCAAACTGCGCTTTGTTCCCATCACCACCCGCGAAACCGATAGCGAGCGACTGCATTTCAGGCTGCCTGAAAGCCTGCGCAACGGCAGTTTAAGCCAAGCGTTTAATCTCACATTCAGCAAAGAGCGCAGCCGCTTTATGCTCTGCGGCAATCCCAGCATGGTGCAAGACACATTCAAAGCCCTGCTAGACCAAGGCTTCGCCATGCACCGCAACAAAATCCCAGGGCAAATCATGATGGAAAACGGCTTCTAAACCCAGCCTTGCCACGTGCCAAAACCGTTTCCAACTTGACACGCATCAACCAATCCAACCCCACGCACCGCCCACAAATAGCGTATAATGCGCCCCGTCATTTCTTTCAGGCTGCCGCCTGAATTATTTTGTAAACACGATAAACCATTATAAGGAAGGTTTAGTATGAGTTTAGTTGAGCTGAAAGTGCCCGATATTGGCGGACACGAAAATGTAGACATCATTGCCGTAGAAATCAAAGTTGGCGACACCGTTGCCCTTGACGACACCCTGATTACACTGGAAACCGACAAAGCCACTATGGACGTGCCTGCCGAAGCTGCTGGCGTGATTAAAGAAGTGAAAGTGAAAGTGGGCGACAAAATTTCCGAAGGCGGCGTGATTGCTGTGGTTGAAGCTGCTGGCGCAGCCGAAGCGCCCAAAGCTACTGCCCCCGCTGCCGAAGCACCCAAAGCCGCAACACCTGCGCCCCAAGCCGCGCAATTTGCAGGCTCTGCTGATGCCGAATACGATGTAGTGGTATTGGGTGGCGGTCCTGGCGGCTACTCTGCTGCCTTTGCCGCAGCCGATGAAGGCTTGAAAGTTGCCCTGATTGAGCAATACAGCACACTAGGCGGCGTATGTTTGAACGTGGGTTGCATTCCATCCAAAGCGCTATTGCACAACGCAGCCGTAATCGACGAAGTGAAACACCTTGCTGCCAACGGCATCAAATTCAACGAACCCGAAATTGACATCAACGGCTTGCGTAGCTACAAAGAAAAAGTCATCGCCAAATTAACAGGCGGCTTGGCTGGCATGGCAAAAGCGCGCAAAGTGGACATCATTCGCGGTAATGGTCAATTTGTTGGCGCGAACCACATTGAAGTTGCTTTGACTGAATCCGCTCAATACGAACAAGCCACGCAAACAGGCGAGAAAAAAACCGTTGCCTTCAAAAATGCCATCATCGCCGTGGGCAGCCGCGTGGTTAAACTGCCATTTATCCCCGAAGATCCACGCATTGTGGATTCAACTGGTGCTTTGGAATTGCGCCAAGTGCCTGAACGCATGCTGATTATCGGCGGCGGCATCATTGGCTTGGAAATGGGCACCGTTTACAGCACGCTAGGCGCTCGCTTGGACGTGGTAGAAATGATGGACGGCTTGATGCAAGGCGCTGATCGCGATTTGGAAAAAGTATGGGAAAAAATGAACGCCCACCGCTTTGACAACATCATGACTGGCACCAAAACTGTTGCCGTGGAAGCCAAAGAAGATGGCATCTACGTTACCTTTGAAGGCGAAAAAGCCCCCAAAGAACCCCAACGCTACGATTTAGTATTGGTTGCCGCAGGTCGCGCGCCCAACGGCAAACTGTGCTCCGCTGAAAAAGCAGGCGTGGCAGTAACCGAACGCGGCTTCATTGAAGTGGACAAACAACAACGCACCAACGTGCCACACATCTACGCCATTGGCGACGTGGTGGGACAACCCATGCTGGCACACAAAGCCGTTCACGAAGCACACGTTGCCGCAGAAAACTGCGCGGGACACAAAGCCTACTTTGACGCGCGCGTGATTCCGGGTGTGGCTTACACCGATCCCGAAGTGGCTTGGGTGGGCGTTACCGAAGAAATCGCTAAGCGCGATGGCATTAAAATCACCAAATCTGTGTTCCCTTGGGCAGCATCAGGTCGCGCCATTGCCAATGGCCGCGATGAAGGCTTTACTAAACTGATTTTTGACGCGGAAACAGGCTTGATTATCGGCGGCGGCATTGTGGGCACACACGCTGGCGATATGATTGGCGAAATCTGCTTGGCGATTGAAATGGGCTGCGATGCGGTGGATATTGGCAGCACCATCCACCCGCACCCAACCTTGGGCGAATCCATCGGCATGGCAGCAGAAGTAGCCAACGGCACTTGCACCGACTTGCCACCACAAAAGAAAGCCAAAAAATAATCGCTTGATTGTTGATTGACGCAAAGGCAGCCTGAAAATCGTAAACAGCGTTTTCAGGCTGCCTTTTTACAACTATTTTGCTTGCGGGAAAAACGTATGTCGTACGAACTGTATCTTTTTACCGAACCAAAATGCTGGATACGGGACAATTTTGCTGTATTGACAAGATTTTTTGCGCAACTGGATTCATTTGAGCAGCAATCCGATGATGTTTATTTATTGAGAAACAAAGGGCGGAGTGAACGGGAGATGCCCGATGTGGTGTTCCGATTTAATCATGCCGCGTGCGAAGCCATGATGGAAATCAACGCGCATCCAATGCCGATAGAAAATGATTTGCTAAAACTTTTTGCCGAAATCAAAAAGCACACCACGCTGGTTATTCAGGATGAAGATGGTGAACAATCTAACTGGAACTTGTGTTCGTGAACATGAAAAACATGTTGAACACATAGGCAGCCTGAAAAACCATTTTCCATTTTCAGGCTGCCTTATTCATTCCACCGTCCAAAGGCAGCCTGAAACCCCTTTATCAATCCCGCAAAACAACGTACCATCCCCCCTTTTTTACGCCTCTGAACACCATGCCCATCAACCAACACACCCTTTGGCAAACCATCTGCCAAGAAGTTACCCAAGCCGCGCAATCCGAGCCGATGCTCGCCAGCTTTTTGCATCTCACCGTGTTGCGCCACGACAGCTTCGCTCGCGTGTTAGCCTTTCATCTATCCAGCAAATTATCCAGCAGCACCATGGACGCGCGCGCGCTTTATGAAACCTTTATGCGCGTGCTAGAAAGCAGCCCCAGCATTGTGGAAGCCGCCGTTGCCGACGTTGCTGCCTGCTACGACCGCGACCCCGCCTGCGACCAATATTGCCTGCCTCTGCTCTATTTCAAAGGCTATCACGCCATCCAATCGCACCGCATCAACCATTGGCTGTGGAACAACAATCGCCAAACCCTTGCCTATTTTCTGCAAAACCGCGCCAGCGAAGTATTTGGCGTGGATATTCACCCCGCCGCCGTATTCGGGCATGGCATTATGTTTGACCACGGCACAGGCATCGTTATCGGCGAAACCGCCGTATTGGGCAACGATATTTCCTTGCTACACGGCGTAACGCTGGGCGGCTCGGGCAAACAAAGCGGCGACCGCCATCCCAAAGTGGGCGACGGCGTGATGATTGGCGCAAACGCTTCCATACTCGGCAACATCCGTATCGGGCATTGCGCCAAAATCGGCGCGGGCAGCGTGGTCATCCGCGATGTGGACGCGCAAACCACCGTGGTTGGCGTGCCAGCTAAAGCCGTTGGCGCATCACACAACATCCCCGCCGAAGAAATGGAACAATCGTTTAATACCGACGGCTATACCTTCATCATATAGACATCATATAGGCAGCCTGAAAACGCCTTGGCGCGTTTGTTGCCACGCAAAGGCAGCCTGAAACCTGCCGTTTTCGCTTTTCAGGCTGCCCAAATGCTATAATCGCCGCCCTTTCAAGCCATACGAGAAAAACACAAACCATGTGGTTCAAACAACTCAATTTCTACCCCATCAATCTTGAAACCCTGCCCGATTTAGACACGCTCACCGCCAAACTCAGCGAAGCCGAATTCGCCCCGATTACAGGGCTGGATTGGTTTAGCGAAGGCTTTACCGCACCGCAAAGTTTCAGCCCAGAATTGGTTTTCCCTGCCGATTTCACTTGGTCTATCGCGCTGAAAAAAGCCGAAAAAGTGCTGCCTGCCAGCGTGATCCGCGAGATTTTGGACGACAAAGTTGCCGAAATCCAAGCCAACGAAGCGCGCAACATCGGGCGCAAAGAAAAGCAAGAGCTTAAAGAACAAATCACCGACGACCTGCTCCCCCGCGCGTTCACCCGCAGCAGCCGCACCCAAGCCATTTGCGACACCAAACACGGCTATTTGCTGATTAACAACGCCAATGCCAACAAAGCCGAAAATCTACTCAGCAAACTGCGCGAAGCACTCGGCGGCTTGGAAGCGCGCTTGCCACAAACCCAACAATCGCCCAGCAGCCTGATGACCGAATGGCTGCTGCAAGGCGCTTGCCAAGGCGGCTTTGAGCTGGACGACAATTGCGAAATCAAAGGCAGCGGCGATGTTGCGCCTGTTATCAAAATCGCCAAGCAAGATTTAACCGCGCCTGAAGTGGTGCAGCATTTAAAAGACGGCAAAACCGTAACCCAGCTGGGCTTGGTGTGGCGCGAGCAAATCGCCTTTGTGCTGGATGCCAACTTTGCCCTTAAACGCATTCAATATTTGGATGTATTGCAAGAAGAAGCCGAACAACACAGCGATGATGCCGCCAGCCTTGCCTTTGCCAGCCAAATTTTGATGGCGGAAAGCATCAGCAATTTAATCAGCGAATTGGTGGGCTATTTGGGCGGCTGGCAAAAGCAAGCCTAACAGGGTTTCAGGCTGCCCCTGTTGTTCCAAAGGCAGCCTGAAAATACTACAATCGCCCATGTTCAAACAATCAACTAGGAGCAAAAAATGTCCATCAAATCAGACAAATGGATACGCCGCATGGCGGAACAACACGGCATGATAGACCCGTTTGAGCCACGCCAAATCAAAGAAGCCAATGGGCAAAAAATCATTTCCTACGGCACGTCCAGCTATGGCTACGACATCCGTTGCGCCAACGAATTTAAAATTTTCACCAACATCAACAGCACCATTGTTGACCCGAAAAATTTTGACCCGAAAAATTTTGTTACCGTGGAAGACGACTGCTGCATTATTCCGCCCAACTCGTTTGCTCTCGCGCGCACGGTGGAATATTTCCGCATTCCGCGCAATGTGCTTACCGTGTGCTTGGGCAAATCCACCTACGCCCGCTGCGGCATCATCGTGAACGTAACCCCATTTGAGCCCGAATGGGAAGGCTACGTTACGCTGGAATTTTCCAACACTACACCACTGCCCGCCAAAATTTACGCAGGCGAAGGCGTGGCGCAGGTGTTGTTTTTTGAAAGCGATGAAATGTGCGAAACGTCTTATAAAGACCGCAATGGCAAATATATGGGGCAAACGGGGGTTACGTTGCCCAAGGCATGATGCGCTTGCGTTGAGGCAGCCCGAAAACATTTTTAACTGCCATTTAGCCTCGTTCATCTGTTTTCAGGCTGCCTCATCTTTGCCACCCCATCCACCCACAAAGGCAGCCTGAAAACCATGTCCAAACCCCAAGACGCATACACCGCCCTTATCCAAGCCCTACGCATATTCCCCAATGTGGGCGTGAAAACCGCGCAACGCATGGCGCACACCCTGTTGCAACAAAACCGCGATGGCGCAGTCGAACTGCTTGCCGCGCTGGATAATGCCTTGCAGCAAGTGGGCAACTGCCGCCATTGCAACACCTTTTGCGAGGGCGAAGAATGCACCATCTGCGCCGATGAACAGCGCGACAAAACCCGCCTGATGATTGTGCATATGCCCGCCGATGTTGCCGCCATGGAAGCCGCCCATTGCCACGACGGCTTGTATTTCGTGCTGATGGGCAGCGTGAACCCCACGCAAAACATGGATTTAAGCCATGTTGCGCTGGAAAAACTGATAGAACGCTTGGCAAACAGCCCCGTGCAAGAAATCATCATCGCCACCTCGTTCACCGCCGAAGGCGACGCCACCGCTTATGTGCTCACCGAGTTACTCAAAGAACAACCCTATAAAATCAGCCGCTTGGCACGCGGTATGCCACTGGGCAGCGAGCTGGAATATGTGGACGCAGGCACGCTCACCCAAGCGGTTTACGAGCGGCAGCTATTGCAAGAAAAAAAGGACGCATCATGCTAACTTGGCTACTGATCTTGCTGATTCAATTTATCTTCCCCACGTTTGGCATCTCATCCGCCCACGCCCAAAGCAACAGCGCCGCCCTTTTTCAGGCTGCATCCGCCCCAGCCGCATCCGCCCCAGTCCAAAGGCAGCCTGAAAAACCACAATGGATACTGCGCGACAAACAAGCATTGCGCCGCGCCCAACAAGCGCTCAGCCAGCTTCCCGAATTGCAAGGCGCGCCCATCCAAATCTACGAACAAATCAACTTTTTTGACGGCACGCGCCCACGCATTGAAATAGACCTGCAAGACCCCAAGCAGCCTGAAAACATCTTGTACTACACCTACGAGAACGGCAAATGGTCGCCCACGCCCATCAGCGAAGCGCCCAAGCCCAGCGGCAAAAACTTCGCCCGCCATCTCGTTCCCCTTGCCAAAATCGACTTTGCTCAAGCCGCCGACATCGCCCAAGCATGGCAACAAAAAGCGCAAAGCGTGAACGCCGTGGAAACCCAAGCCTACCACATCGCCCTAATTTGGCTGCCCAAGCAACAAAAACTCATGTGGCACACCGCGCAAATAGACACCAACGGCGCACGCTATTACCTGAGCTTTCATGCCGACGGCAGCGTGTGGGAATTCAAAGAATTCTAAGCAACGCCAATCGTTCAAAGGCAGCCTGAAAATAGGTTTTACGAGCTTGCGCGAAGCCAACCAAAAGCAGCCTGAAAACGCAATCCCCAACAAAACCAAACCCCATTTTCAGGCTGCCGTAAACAAAACCCTTCCCATCCAAACACCATCATGACAACACCCAACAGCCCTCGCCAACAACATCTCACTCATCTGCAAAACCAACTCGGCTACACCTTCAAAAACCCCGCCCTGTTGCAACAAGCCCTAACCCACCGCAGCTACCACGCCCAAAACAACGAGCGGCTAGAATTCATCGGCGACAGCATCCTAGATTACGCCATCGCCAAAATGCTCTACCACGCCTTCCCCAGCCTGCCCGAAGGGCATCTCTCCCCATTGCGCGCCCAGCTGGTAAAAGAAGCCACCCTAGCCGAAATCGCCCGCGAACTTCATGTTGGCAACGCCCTATATCTGGGCACAGGCGAGCTTAAAAGCGGCGGCAACGACCGCGCATCCATCCTTGCCGATGCCGTAGAAGCCCTGCTCGCCGCCATCAGCTTTGATGCCGATTTCGCCACCGCCGAAGCCACCGTGCAACGCCTATTCGCCCAGCGCATCAAACAGCTCAACACCAGCACCCAAGCCAAAGACCCCAAAACCCAACTGCAAGAAATGCTCCAAGCCCAGCGCCTGCCCCTGCCCAAATACCGCATTGAAAAACAAACAGGCGAAGGCAACACCGCCCAATTTGACGTTTCCTGCGATTTAGGACAGCTCGGCAAAATCACCTACGCCCACGCCCACAGCCGCCGCGCCGCCGAGCAAGACTGCGCCCAACAAGCCATAGAATGGCTCAACCAACAACCCCAATTTCGCAAAAACAAAAAATGACTCCACTGCTCTTTCTCGGCGCCATCATCGGCGGACTATTCGGCGGCGGCTTTTTCCTATTCTGCCTATGGCTCAACGCCAAAGATGCCCAACGCCGCTACCCCGAACTGCGCATTCCCGTTCCCACCAACGCCCAAAACGACCCCCTCTTCCACATCTGGTGCGACGCCAGCCACTATCAACAACAGCCCGACGGCAGCTACCAAAGCACCAAACGCGGCATCCTTGCCAACAGCGGCGAAATCCACTTTGAACACAACGAAATGATTGTTTACGAAGTGATAGATCTCGGCTTCGCCCGCCGTCGTTTCGCCCTAAACGCCCCCGTTGTTCTCGCCCGCGCCATTCGCCAGCGCAAAGTGCGCCAGCTCAACAAATTGCTCAAACATTGGCAAATTAAACCTTTGGACGATGCTTTTTAAATCTCAAACCCGTATTCGTGTTGATGCGAATACGGGTTTGGTTTTCAGGCTGCCTTTTGTCGTCCAGCAAACGGGTTGCGCCTTTTGCGCCCGCACCCTGATTCATAACTACAAGCAACATCATCTGGATGCAGCCTGAAAACCTCAATCCCTGTTTTCAGGCTGCCTTTTGCGCTCGTTCCTTTGTTTACCCATAACCGCAAACCGCATCCCCAATGCAGCCTGAAAACACATCGCCCCCATTTCGCCAAACAACGGCTATTGATTGTGCCGCCGCCTTTTCAGGCTGCCTTTTATGCTAAAATCGCTCGTTTTCATTTCTCCCAAAAATCATTTATTTAAGGACAAACTCATGAGCTTAAAATGCGGCATCGTTGGCCTGCCCAATGTCGGCAAATCGACATTATTCAACGCATTAACCCAATCGGGCATTGAAGCGGCAAACTATCCCTTCTGCACCATTGAGCCCAATGTTGGCATTGTGGAAGTGCCCGATCCGCGCATGGCGGAATTGGCAAAAATCGTTAATCCGCAGCGTATGCAGCCCGCGATTGTGGAATTTGTGGACATCGCAGGCTTGGTGGCGGGCGCGAGCAAGGGCGAAGGCTTGGGCAACCAGTTCCTTGCCAACATCCGCGAAACCGATGCCATTGTGAACGTGGTGCGCTGTTTTGACGACGACAACATTGTGCACGTGGCGGGTAAGGTGGATCCCATCGCCGACATTGAAACCATCGGCACCGAGCTGGCGCTGGCGGATTTGGCGAGCGTGGAAAAAGCGATTCTCCGCGAAGGCAAAAAAGCCAAATCGGGCGACAAAGACGCGCAAAAACTGGTGGCGCTGTGCGAAAAACTGCTGCCGCACTTAAACGAAGGCAAACCCATCCGCGCGCTGGGCTTGGATGCGGAAGATTTAGCCTTGCTCAAACCTTTGTTTTTATTAACCGCCAAACCCGCGATGTATGTGGGCAACGTGGCGGAAGACGGCTTTGACAACAATCCGCATCTTGATCGCTTAAAAGAGCTCGCCGCCAAAGAAAACGCACCTGTGGTTGCCGTGTGCGCGGCGATGGAAAGCGAAATCGCCGAGTTGGCAGACGATGAAAAAGCCGAATTTCTCGCCGAAATGGGCTTGGAAGAGCCGGGCTTAAACCGCTTAATCCGCGCGGGCTACGATTTGCTCGGCTTGCAAACCTATTTCACTGCTGGCGTAAAAGAAGTGCGCGCATGGACAATCCACAAAGGCGACACCGCGCCGCAAGCCGCTGGCGTTATCCACACCGATTTTGAACGCGGCTTCATCCGCGCCCAAGTGATTGCGTATGACGACTTTATCGCGCTGGGCGGCGAAGCCAAAGCCAAAGAAGCGGGTAAAATGCGCGCCGAAGGCAAGGAATATGTGGTGCAAGATGGCGATGTGATTCATTTCTTGTTTAACGTATAACAAATAAGGCAGCCTGAAAACATGATACCGTTTCAGGCTGCCTCATCATATAAACCTTCACTTGGCAACGACTAACCTCTTTCTAACACCCTTTTGCAAAGGATAAACCATGAACGCTTCTAATCAAACAACCGCACCGCCACGCGCGGGCAACAACAATCTTGCGCTGTCTGTGGTGGGTGCGCTGTTTTTTATGCTGGGCTTTATCACCTGCCTAAACGACATCCTTATCCCGCATCTGAAAGCGATTTTTAACCTGAACTACACCCAAGCCATGCTGGTGCAATTTTGTTTCTTTACCGCCTATGCCGTTATGTCCATTCCCATGAGTAAGCTGGTGGAAAAAATGGGCTACAAAGCGGGCATCATCGGCGGTTTTTTAATTGCCGCCTTGGGCTGCATTTTGTTTTACCCTGCGGCGGCAAGCGCGTCGTATCCTATTTTCTTGGGCGCGTTGTTTATTTTGGCTGCGGGCATTGTGCTGCTGCAAGTGGCGGGCAATCCGTATGTAACGCTGTTGGCACCCAAAGGCAAAGAATCGATGATGCTCACGCTCATCCAAGCGTTTAACTCGTTGGCCACCACCGTTGCGCCACCCATTGGCGCGGCGTTGATTTTTGTGGACGCCACCGCTAGCCAAGCCGAGCGCATTTCATCCGTGCAAATGCCTTATTTGGGCTTGGCGGGATTTATGATTTTGCTCTCGGTGTTGATTGGCTTGATTAAACTGCCCGATGCGCGCCAAATTGCCGCCGCACAAACCGAATCCAACCACGATGGCAAAACCAGCGTGTGGCAATACAAACACATGGTGCTGGGCACAATCGGGATTTTCTGCTATGTAGGTGCGGAAGTGGCGATTGGCTCGCTGATGGTGAACGTGTTGGAACACACCGCAGGCTTAGACCACGATAAAGCCGCAGGCTATTTGTCGGTTTACTGGGGTGGCGCGATGGTGGGACGCTTTATTGGCGCAGGCTTGATGAACAAAATCGCGCCCAATAAATATTTGGCGTTTAACGCATCGATGGCGGTGGGCTTACTGCTGCTGGCGATTGCGGCGGGCGGCGGCGCGGTAACGCAATGGGCACTGCTGCTGATTGGATTTTTCAACTCCATCATGTTCCCGACTATTTTCTCGCTGGGCACCAAAGGCTTAGGCAAATTTACGGGCGCAGCTTCGGGCATCATTTCCACCGCCATTGTGGGCGGTGCGCTGGTTCCCGTGTTGCAAGGCTTGGTGATTGATAATGTGGGCTTGATGATTTCGTATGTGATCCCTGCCGTTTGCTATGTTTACATCGTGTTCTTCGCCACCCAAGGATACAAAGCGGATGAAACATCGGCATGATTTTTAAACTGCATTTTTTGTAACGAAAAGCGCAGTTTTGTGTTTTCAGGCTGCCTATGTTTATTGCCTATATTGAGGCAGCCTGAAAACCTTAAATTGCCATTTGCTGCGCCAAACTTCGTTTCAGGCTGCCTCAACAGCCATTGCACAAAAAAGCAGCAATTTAATTTTCCTCCTATCTTTCAACCCCCTGCCCCACTTATCCCCAAGCTATAAACACATTTAGCCTATGCCCAAGTGGGTTACTCCCCTCCAAACACCATGCACAAAATCACCTCTTTTGGCGAAGCCCTCTGGGACAACCTGCCCTCAGGCAAGTGCTTGGCGGCGCGCCCATCAACCTACTCGCCCACCTTGCCACGCTCGGCGCAGATTGCAGCGTTATCAGCCGTTGCGGCAACGATGCCGACGGAGCAGCCCTGCTCGCAGCCATCCAACGCAAACGCATCGCCACCGATTTCATCCAAACCGACCCCCAACTCGCTACCAGCCAAGTGTTGGTGCAACTGGATAACGAAGGCAGCGCGCATTACGACATTGTTTACCCCTGCGCGTGGGACGAAATCCACGCCAGCGAAGCTGCCAAAGCGCGTGGCGCAATCGGATGTGTTTGTTTTTGGCAGCCTTGCCGTGCGCGATGCCGTGTCGCGCCAAGCGCTTGCCGAGCTGCTGCCCCACGCATCGTTCAAAATTTTTGATGTCAATCTGCGCCCGCCACACTACCAATTTGCCTATCTGCGCGACATGATGCAGCAAGCCGATTTCATCAAGTTTAACGACGACGAGCTCTACGAAATCGCCGCCGCGCTTGGCTCGCCCTACCGCAGCATAGAGCAAAACCTGCATTTCATCGCCAAACGCACGCACACGCGCCAAATCTGCGTTACGCTGGGCAAGCATGGCGCATTGTATTTTTGCGATGGCGAATTGTTTGCCCACCACGGCTACCGCGTAAACGTTGCCGATACCGTGGGCGCGGGTGACAGCTTTTTGGTGGGCTTTATCCACCAATTTTTGCAACGCAAATCGCCGCCAGAAACACTCGCTTTTGCCTGCGCGCTTGGCTCGCTGGTAGCTTCGCGGCACGGCGCAACGCCTGAGATTACGTTACGCTATCAGAGATTGATGCGTTGATGCATCCGCAATAGTCCGCGCGATACGGTGAAACGCAAAAGGCAGCCTGAAAATGTGTGATGACTTTTCAGGCTGCTTTTGTTCATCTAATCGTTTAGGCAGCCTGAAAACGCTGTTTATCCGTTTAACTTCATTGCAGCCTTTGACTTTCAGGCTGCCTTGGTTACGCATCGGCACATCCAATGGAGCGTCGGCGGCTCGCCGACATCTTGGCAACCACCGCCGCTTATGCCGATGCCTGCCCCATTGCCCCAATGCTGTTTGGCGACGAGCCGTCGCCGCTCCAATTGTTGCCGTTCAGGCAGCCTGAAAACGGTGTTCATCCGTTTCAGGCTGCCACCACGCCAACCTTGTTAAACCTTATCAGCGCCGCTCCCAAGTAAACAAGCAGCCTAAACGCAAGTGAACAAACACCCGATAAGCCCAAACCCAACGCATAACTTTCAGGCTGCCTTTGCGTTTAACGCATCCATTTCGCGTCAACGCCAAATCTTTGCGTCTCATCTTCCCCGTGCTTCAACCGCGCGTCTTATCCATTGCCGTCCTGCCAATGCAAAGGCAGCCTGAAAACAAGTTTGCACGTTTTCAGGCTACCTTTTCCTTATCAACTAGGCGATTTGTGTTTGATGCTCATCGCCCACGCGCGTGCGGATTTTGCCCAAGCGATACACCGTTTCGCCCTGCTCGCGGAACAAACGCTCCGCCAAATCCGCATCTTCGGGCGACACAATCACTACCATGCCGATGCCGCAGTTAAACGTGCGATACATCTCATCGCGAGCAACATTGCCCGCCTGTTGCAGCCATTGGAACAGATTGGGCAGCTGCCAAGCCTGCGCGTTAATCTGCGCCACGCAATTTTCAGGCAGCACGCGCGGCACGTTTTCGGTGATGCCGCCGCCCGTAATGTGCGCCATACCTTTAATCAACAGCTGTTCCAGCACCGCCAACACAGGTTTTACATACAGGCGCGTGGGGGCGATGATGGCTTGGCGCAGCGTGGTTTCGCCATCAAAAGGCGCATCCAGCGCGGGCTGATCGCGCTCAATAATCTTGCGGATCAGCGAATAGCCGTTGGAATGCGCGCCATTGCTCGCCAAGCCCAGCACCACATCGCCCGCAGCGATATTGCGCCCGTTGATCACGCGCTCTTTTTCCACTACGCCCACGGCAAAGCCCGCCAAATCGTATTCGCCATCGGGATACATGCTCGGCATTTCCGCCGTTTCGCCGCCAATCAAGGCACAGCCCGATTGCTCGCAGCCTGCCGCGATGCCTTTGATGACATCGGTGGCGCGGGCAACGTCTAGCTTGCCGCAGGCAAAATAATCTAGGAAAAACAAGGGCTCTGCGCCTTGCACCAAAATATCATTCACGCTCATGGCAACCAAATCAATGCCCACGGTGTCGTGTTTGTCCCATTCAAACGCGAGTTTGAGTTTTGTGCCCACGCCGTCTGTGCCGCTCACCAGCACGGGGTTTTGGTATTTTTTGCTGATTTCCACCAACGCGCCAAAGCCGCCCAAGCCGCCCAACACTTCGGGGCGCATGGTGCGTTTGGCAAAGGGTTTGATGTTTTCTACAAGTTGGTCGCCTGCGTCAATATCTACGCCTGCATCGCGGTAGCTTAGGGATGTTTGGGTCATGGTGAGCTTTCTGGGTTGATTGGGGTTGATTGGAAGGAAGTAGCGAAGCCGTGCGGCTACTGGGGCGGAATTTTACGCAAGTTTACATGGCTTGTATATGTGGGGCGGAGGTGGTGTTTTCAGGCTGCGTTACGTTTAGATTGAGTGATTGAAATAGGCGTGCGGTGATTTTTGGCTTTTCAGGCTGCCTTTGGGCGATGGGTATGTTCAATATTTCGCTGGTTACGCCAATCACTCAAAAGCAGCCTGAAAATCTGTTTACTGGGTTTTCAGGCTGCCTTACACTCCCCCCTTTTACTCGGGAGAACCAACATGGGCTCATACATCACTTACCAAGAATCCATTGATTTGAGCGACGCCGAATTCAGCGAACGAGAATTTGCCGAATGGGAAACACAGCTTGCCGAATGCGCCTATGTGCAGACCTCGCGCAACCTTGCCCAAATCGGTGCGGACAAGCTGAAAAAACTCAACGAACGGATTTTCGCCAAACACCCTCATGTCGCCCTGCGCCTGTATTGGCAAAAAAAGCCCAACCTTACCCTGCTGCGCCATCTGCCCGATTTGCAAAACCTTTGGGTGGAGAACGACAACGAACACCCCGCCACCCACCTTGAAGCACTCGCCCACCTGCCCAAGCTCAAAAGCCTTGTGCTCACTGCCGACGGCTTGGACAACTTGGATTTCTTGCAGCACGTCAACCCCGATTTGGAAAAACTCCTGCTGCGGTGCGACTATCACAAAGCCAAATTCAACCTTGCCCCCGTTGCCCGCTTGCAAAAACTCAAATTCCTCAGTATCAGCAACTGCGAAAAAGGCCTGCCCGAGCTGATTTCCCAACTGCCCGAGCTGGAAACCCTGCATCTGCGCAGTATCTCCAACAAAATCAGCAGTCTGAATTTTCTCGCCCAATACGAAAAACTGCAAAGCCTCACCCTGCAACTGTGCGCCTTTGAAAACCTCGACGCGCTCGCTCGCCTGCCACGCCTGCGCTATGTGCAACTGTGGCGCACGCCCAAAATCAGCAGCCTAAGCCCCATTGCCGCCCTGCCCAATCTGCAATACCTGTTTATAGAAACCCTAAACAGCATCAGCGCCCTGCCCGATTTTTCCCGCGCCGCCAAACTGCGCCGTGTGGACATTGTCGCCTGCAAAAACATCACCGATTTTCGTGGACTGCAACACGCCCCTACCCTGCGTGAACTGTTGATTGACAACAACAACTTCACCCCACCCGATATTGAAATCTACACCCCCGCCCTGCGCAACCCCAGCCTGCAACGCGCCAGCATCTCCTGCTACCAAACCCGCACTCGCGAAGCCTTAGCGCAACTGGTGGCGCAGCACGGCAAGGATAAGGGCGAAGCACCGTGTTACTGCGACAATAGGTTTGTGTTTGACGATTAAAGCCGCACAATTCAGGCAGCCTGAAAGCATGTAAACAAACGTTTCAGGCTGCCTTTGAGTGGATAGGTACATTCAACATTTCGCTTATCGCACCCATCATCCAAAGGCAGCCTGAAAACTATCTCTCACGCTTCAAAAACATTCCCAACGCGCTATTGCGCTGTTCATCGTGCGCACAGGCAGCCTGAAAGCTGGCTTCGTCGCCCCAATACACAAATTGCTGCTTGGCGCGGGTGATGGCGGTGTACAGCAGGGCGCGGCTGTATTGGGCTTGCGCGGGGGCAGCAAACCACACTTGCTCGTATTCCGAGCCTTGGCTTTTGTGGGTGGTGATGGCGTAGGCGGTTTCGTGTTCGGGCAGGCGGCTTAGGGGGATGCTGCGGTAGCCGTGTGCGCTGGGTTGTTCGCTGGGAAAATAGGCGCGTAGGTCGCTGCTGCGTGTGGTTTCGTTTTCAGGCTGCATAATGATGCCAATGTCGCCGTTGTAAAGTTTTTGGCTGGGGGCGTTGCGAGTAATCATGATGATTTGCCCTGCGTACCACGTGGATTGCGGGCTCGTGTGTCCGTGTTGTTGCAGCAGCGTGCGATAGAGTGTGTTGATGTGGTCGGCATCGTGGCGCAGCGCGGTGAGCACAATCAGGCGGCTTTGTTCGGCGAAAGCAGCGGTGATGTTGCCTGCGCGGATGGCTTGCCAATAGGCGGTGTGATGCTGATAGATCTGGGCGACAAGGGCGGCGGGGTTGCGCAGCTGGCTGGAAAGTTCGCGCGGATGCTCGGCGATGGCGTGCCACGCGCTTGCGCTGCCTTGTTGCACGGCGCGGGCGAGGTTGCCGATGCCACTTTGGTTGTGGAAGCGGTGGCTGATGGTGAGCCGCGCGTGTTGCTCGGCGAGGGTGGGAAAGTGGGGAACATCGGGCAGCAGTTGGCGCAGTGCGGCGGTGGTTTCAGGCTGCATCTGGTGATTGTGGCTCAGCGCATCCAGCACCGCGCCCGCGCCAACAGATGGCAGTTGGTCGGCATCGCCCAGCAAAATCACGCGGCAATGGCTGGGCAGCGCGGCGAGCAGTTGATACAGCAGGTGGTTGTCCATCATTGATGCTTCGTCAATCAGCACGCAATCCAGCGGCAGGCGGTTGTGTGCGTGATATTCAGGCTGCATTTGCGGCGGTTTTAAGCCGAGCAAGCGGTGCACGGTTTGCCCTGTTAGGTTGGCGAGATAATGCCGCGCGGCGGGGTCTAGATTGGGGATGGCGGCGCTGGCGCGGTGCAAGGATTCGGTTAGGCGGGCGGCGGCTTTGCCAGTGGGCGCAACCAGCGCGGTGCGCGGCGCGGGGTCGCGGTGCAACAGCGCGAGCAGCTTGGCAACGGTGGTGGTTTTGCCTGTGCCCGGCCCGCCGCTAATCAGCACAAAATTTTTCAGCAGGGCAAGCGCGGCGGCGGCGCGTTGGTCGCGGCTCATGTCGTCGGCAAACCAATCGGCAAGCAATTGCGCCAAGGGTTTTTCAGGCTGCATCGGCGCATGGGCGGATAGGCGCTGGATTTCGGCAGCAAGCTGTTTTTCCAGATGCCAATATTTGGCGATAAACAGCCGTCTGCCGTGCAACACGATGGGGCTGCTGGCATCGCTGCCCACCAGCGGCGCGGCTTGGGCGAGCGCGTCGGCTTCCGCTTGGCTGATGTAGATAAACGTGTTGCCATGCGACAGCGCGGCAAACAGGCGCTCCACAAACGGCGCAACGGTTTCGGCGGCGGCAGGCGCGATTTGCGCGAACAGGCGGTTCACGGATTGGGCGGCGGGGATAGAATCGATGTCGGGGATGTCGGTGATGTTCATAATTTTAGATAAGATAGGCAGCCTGAAAACGAAAGGGCGAAGTGCCGTTTTCAGGCTGCCTGATGCGCGATGCTTGCTCTGCCAAGGCAGCCTGAAACGAAATTCAGCGTAGCGAAAACAAAAAACACCGCCATTTTAGCGGTGTTTCCGGAAAGGCTTATTTTTTCAACGAATCGCGGATTTCGCGCAGCAGCAACACTTCTTCGCTTGGCTCGGCGGGCGCTTCTTCAACCGCCTCGGGCGCTTTTTTCAGCGTGTTGATGGCTTTCACCACCACAAAAATCGCCGTTGCCACAATCAAAAAGCTGATGATGGTGTTGATAAACGACCCCACATTCATGGTCACCGCGCCATCGGCTTTGGCGGCGGCAAGCGTGGCGTATTCCATGCCTGCGGTTTTGCCGTGTTTGAGCGTGAGGAACAGGTTGGAAAAATCGATGCCGCCCAACACAATCCCAATGGGCGGCATAATCACATCGTCCACCAGCGATTTCACAATCCCGGAAAACGCGGTGCCGACCACCATACCGACTGCCAAGTCGATAACGTTGCCGCGCATGATAAAGTCTTTGAATTCTTGTTTAATTGACATTTGAGATTTCCTCTCAGCAAGGTTGTAAAGCGCGGCATGATACTGATTTTTTTGAACATGGGAATTTTTAAAATACTATTGCCGCAAATTCTATTATTGCATTTGGCTATTTAAAGGCAGCCTGAAAACGGATTTCCCATTTCAAGCTGCCTTTTAAATCGGCTGGTTATTTAGCCAGTTTGCTGATAACAAATCCCAGCGCAAAGCCCACTACCGCAGGCAGCAACCAGCCCAAGCCCGAGCCGTACAGCGGCAGATTCGCGCTGAAAAAATTATCCAAATTGCTCACAAAATCCGATTTCATATCCATAAAACTTTCAAACGTTTTCCAGCCGTCAAACAGCGCCATCACGCCTGTTGCCAGCATGGTGGTGATGTAAACCACGCGCTTGCCGCCAAAGAACGGATGCAAAAACGCCAGAATAATAATCGCCATGGTGAGCGGATAAAGCAGCATCAACGCAGGAATGGATAATTTGATGATCTCTTTTAGCCCGAAGTTGGCAAAGCCAAACGACACCAGCGTAAAAATCACCACCCATTTGTGATACGAAAGCTGCGGCATCAAGCGGTTGAAATACTCGCCGCAAGCGGTAATCAAGCCCACAGATGTAGACAAACACGCCAGCAACACAATCACCGCCAGCAAAACCTTGCCGCCCAAGCCAAAGTAAAACTCTGCGCTTTTAGACAACACGCTCGCGCCGTTTTCTTGCATGCCCAAGCCTGCCACGCTGGTTGCGCCCATGTAGGCGATGAAAATGTACACCAGCGCCAAGCAGCCCGCTGCCACCAAGCCTGCGCGCGTGGTCAGGCTTAAAACGTGCTTGGTATCGGTAACGCCCATGCTGCGAATCGCGTCAATCACAATGATGGCGAACACCAGCGAAGCCAGCGCATCCATCGTGCCGTAGCCCTCGATGATGCCTTTGGTGAACGCGCCCGCCTGATAGGCTTCGGCAGGCGTTTGCAACGCGCCCATCGGTTTCGCCGCGGCGGTCAGCACCAACACCGCAATCGCCAGCAGCAAAGCCGGGGTTAAGATTTTGCCAATCCGATCCACCAGTTTGCCGGGGGAAATCGACAGCCAATACGACAAACCAAAAAACACCGCCGCAAAAACCGCCAAGCTGATTTGTTTGGCGCTTTCAGACACATCGCCCAAAAAGGGCACCACGCCGATTTCAAACGACACCGTTGCGGTGCGCGGGGTGGCAAAAAGCGGACCAATCGACAAATACAGCAACACCGAAAACGCCACGCCATACCACGGTGCAACGCGCGAAGCCAGCTCCTGCACATCGCGCGAGCCCGAATAGCCAATCGCAATCACGCCCAGCAAAGGCAGGCCCACGCCCGTAATCAAAAAACCGCTCAGCGCAGAAAACACCGCGCTGCCCGATTGTTGCCCCATCAGGGCAGGGAAAATCAAATTGCCCGCGCCAAAAAACAGCGCGAACAGCATCAAACCAGTGGCAACAAATGCCGATTTTTGTGTATGACTCATGATTTGTTAATTCTAAAAAATAGTTCGTTGAAAATAAAAACAAGCTGCATCACACAGCCTTAACGCAATATAACAGAGTTTTAACAAAAGACAAATGTTTTTACAGAAAGCAGCCGCGTTTTAACCCTTTTCAGGCTGCCTGAAACGCATCAGAAACAACACCGCACCCTATTTTGCTGCGCACATTGCCGCAAAGCTCTGCCCAATATTTCGCCATTTCACGCATTGCGCCGCGTACCACACCGCCCAGCCCCAGCATTCTCTTTCCAAATTAGGCAGCCTGAAACTTGCCCGCGCGCCGCCCAAATCACTATAATCCACCCCCTAAAAATTCCCACGCAACGCCCATGCAACACAGCCAATTTCTCCCCAACGAAACCGCCACCCTAGCCCTTGGCGAACGCACCGCCAGCCTGTTTCGCGCCCCCTGCGTTATCCATCTGCAAGGCAACCTTGGCGCAGGCAAAACCACCTTCACCCGAGGCTTGCTGCGCGGCTTAGGGCACACAGGCGCAGTCAAAAGCCCCACCTACGCCATCGTAGAAAGCTACGCTCTGGCGCAAACCACCGTACACCACTTTGATTTATACCGCTTCACCAGCCCCGAAGAATGGCTAGACGCAGGGCTAGACGACCTAATCGCCAACAGCATTGTGTTAATAGAATGGGCGCAACAAGGCGGCGAATACACCCCCACGCCCGATTACATCATCCACCTAGAGCCCCACCACAGCGGGCGGCAATGCACCATCCAAGCCTGCACCCCAAACGCCCAAAAGGAACTCACCCAATGGCAAAAATAAGTCGCCGCGCCCTACTCGCGCTCGCCGCCCTATCCTGCACCATCCGCAACGCATGGGCAGCCAGCGCCAACACCTTTTTATCAGGCAAAATCGTTCCCAGCGGCAAAAACACCCGCATCACGCTAGAAAGCGCCCAGCGGCTCAAATACACCTATTTCATGCTAGACAAGCCCACCCGCCTTGTGATTGACATGATAGACATCGCCAACAACAACGCCCTAGCCGCCCTGCCCAAATCCATCAAAAGCAACGACCCCTACATCAGCAACGCGCGCATCGGGCAAAAAAACGCCACCACCACCCGCATCGTCTTCGATCTAAAACAACCCGCCAGCCCCCAATTCACCGCCCACACCCCATCAGGCAGCCTGAAACACCGTTTGCAAATTGATTTGGGCAACGAAGCCAGCAGCACCACCCCCGCACCGCAAAACGCACAAGCCAAAACACCTGCGCAACAGCCAGCGCAACACCCCACACCCCACGAAGCCGTTGCCACCACGCCCGCCGCCGCCAGCGATGATCCGCTGATGGATTTGCTCAACAGCAAGCAACAGCAGTCTCAACAACAAACCCAACAATCAAATCAACAACAAGCGCAACAACCGCCCGCCGCCGAACCCCAAGCCCCCGCCAGCAATCCCAAAATCAACCGCAAGCCCGTCATCGTGCTGGATGCAGGACACGGCGGCAAAGACCCCGGTACAACAGGCACCACAGGCATCCATGAAAAATCCGTGGCACTCGCCACCGCGCTGGAAACCAAACGCCAACTTCAAGCCAAAGGCTACACCGTGCACATGACCCGCAGCGGCGACACCTTTATCCAGCTTGCCCAACGCCGCGCCGTTGCCCAGCGCGTGAAAGCCGATTTATTCATCTCCATCCACGCCAACGCATCCGCCAACCCCGCCAGCCAAGGCGCAGACGTTTACGTTTGGGGCAAAGCCAACAGCGAGCAAGCCCGCCAAATCGCCCTTGCCGAAAACGCCGCCGACAAAATTGACGGACTGCCCGATGTGGGCAACAAAAACGTCAACGCCATCATCAGCGACATGATGCAAGCGCAAACCAGCACCGACAGCGCCAAATTCGGCAAACTGCTGCTCGCCCAATTTGGCAAATTCGCCAAGCTGCGCAAAGGCAGCGTGGAAACCGCCGATTTTGTGGTGCTACGTTCTATTAACGTGCCATCTGTGTTGATTGAGCTGGGCTTTTTATCCAACCCCGACGAAGAAAAACAATTGAGCAACAACAACCAACGCCGCCGCTTTGCCATCTCCATCGCCGAAGCGGTGCAGCAATATTGGAAAACCGCCGCGCGGTGAGAAAAGGCAGCCTGAAAACAAATGCCATACGTTTTCAGGCTGCCTTAAAGCAGATTTTAATTAACCAACCTTCTTAGAAAGACCGCCCAATGATACATTTAACAGACGCCGAAAAAGCAGAGATGCGCGAAGCCATCAAGCAAGTGGATGCCATATTCGCGCTTGAAGGATTTGAAAAAACAGAACAAAGCAGAAAGATAGATGAAGCAATATTGGCAGGCAGCGTTTCCAATCAACAAGTGATAGACGAAATGATTGCCTATGTGAAGGAACACAAAACAACGGATGGCTTTATTGAAAGCCGAGAGTGGAAGTAAAAAGGCAGCCTGAAAATGCAAAAGCACATGGCATCGTTTAAGCTGCCAACCCAAATGCCTTATCTCCATTTTCAGGCTGCCTCAATTTGATTCCCTTTATTCAAACACGCTCATTCCATAACCTCATTATCCCGTCCAAAGGACACCCCATGCCCAAACTTCTCCCCATCGCCCTACTCGCCCTTACCCTAACCGCCTGCGGCTTCAAAGGCGATCTCTACCTGCCGCAAGAAAACGACAAACACAAATTCGGTGTTATCCAAACAGGCATTGATTTCCGCCGCGACGCATCCGAGCCCGCCGCGCCCCAAGCCAATCCCAATGACTTTATCCGCAGCAACCCACACACCGAGACCCCACATGACTAACCCCGCCATCGCCTACCCCCAACTCGCCCAGCAATACCAAACCCCACTCTATGTTTACCAAGAAACCGTGCTCAACCAAGCCTTTGAAGCCTATCAAACCGCATTTTCAGGCTGCCAACCGCTGATTTGCTACGCCGTTAAAGCCAACAGCAATTTAAGCATCATCCAACACTTCGCCCGCCTAGGCGCAGGCTTTGACACCGTGTCGGGCGGCGAAATTGCCCGCGTGTTAGCCGTAGGCGGCGATGCGAGCAAAATCATCTTTTCAGGCGTGGGCAAATCCGTTGCCGAAATGGAATACGCGTTGGGCGCAGGCATCAAATGCTTCAACGTAGAAAGCCTGCCCGAGCTGGATCGGCTGAACGAAGTGGCGGGGCGGCTGGGCAAAATCGCGCCCGTTTCGCTGCGCATCAACCCCGATGTGGACGCCAAAACCCACCCCTATATCTCCACAGGCTTAAAAGCCAACAAATTCGGCATCGCCATGCAAGATGCCGAACGCGCCTACGCCCACACCGCCCGCCTGCCGCATTTGCGCATCATCGGCGTGGATTGCCACATCGGCTCGCAGCTCACCGACCTTTCGCCGCTGGTTGATGCCTGCGAACGCCTGATTGCGCTGATTGATAAGCTCGCCGCACAAGGCATCGCGCTGCAACATTTGGATTTGGGCGGCGGCGTAGGCATTGTGTACCAAGACGAACACACGCCCGATTTGTACGCCTACGCGCAAGCCGTTGAACCGCTGATTAAAGCGCGCGGCTTGTCGCTGATTTTGGAACCCGGGCGCAGCTTGGTCGGCAATGCGGGCGTGCTGCTTACGCGCGTGGAATATGTGAAACAGGGCGAAGAGAAAAATTTTGTGATTGTGGATGCGGCAATGAACGATTTGATGCGCCCCGCGTTGTATCAGGCGTATCACGCGGTGGAAAATGTATCCCACCCCGATGCGCCCGCCATGCTTGCCGATATTGTCGGGCCCATCTGCGAAACGGGCGACTTTATCGCCAAAGAGCGACAAATCGGCGCGGCGCAAGGCGATATTTTGGCAATCCGCAGCGCAGGCGCATACGCCGCCAGCATGGCAAGCAATTACAACACCCGCTGCCGCGCCGCCGAAGTGATGATTGACGCGCAAGGCAACAGCCGCCTGATCCGCCGCCGCGAAACGCTGGATGATTTGTTGGCGAACGAGCGGGCGTGTTTGCACTAAGCCTAATTTGCCGCCGCAAAATGTTGAACGATTAGATTATTCGCTCGCCAACAAGCAACCCGATTGTTCATAAATGCCCAAAGGCAGCCTGAAAATGTGTTAAGCCGAAACAAGTTCGCGAACCCATTTTCAGGCTGCCTTTGCAATCGCACAAAGAAAGCCCGATAAAAACGCCTGATGATTTGCGCCACCGCTTTCAATCTACCAGCGCAAACTGTTAAGCAATTATTTGACACCAACACGCACGATTGTCTACATCTCATACTCAAAGGCAGCCTGAAAACAGATGAGCCGTTTTCAGGCTGCCTTATCTATTGATTTTCACGCCAGCAATCGTGCAGAGAAACCGACAACGCCCGATGATTTACACCATCGCCCCAATCCACCCACGCAAGCCACCAAACAATTATTCGCCCGCCAACACACACGATTACCTACATCTCACACTCAAAAGCAGCCTGAAAAAAGCAGCCTGCACAGCAAAGTGAAGTTGCAAAACTAAAACCAATAAACCCCAACCAATCCGCCCTACATTTTCAGGCTACCTTCATCATCCCAACCAACAACCACCTCCACCCCTTAATGTATAATCGCCCCCCTTTCAGGCAGCCTGAAACCCTCCTCCATTTTCAGGCTGCCTTATCGTTATCAAATCAACAAATCATCAGGAGTAAACACATCATGTCTGCCACACAACACGGAATGGACGTCGCCCACGTGGTCGCGCTTTTGGGCGCAGCGGTGGTTGCCGTGCCCTTGTTCAAGCGGCTCGGCTTGGGCTCGGTATTGGGCTATTTGGCGGCGGGGCTTGCCATCGGGCCCTTTGGCTTAGGGCTGTTTTCAGACGGGCACACCATCTTGCACGTCGCCGAATTGGGCGTGGTGATTTTCCTGTTCGTTATCGGCTTGGAGATGAAGCCGTCGCACCTGTGGCATTTGCGCAAGCAGATTTTCGGCTTGGGCAGCATGCAGGCGGTGGTGGCCGCCATTTTGCTGACCATTGTGGGGATGCTGTTCGGCTTTTCGTGGCAGATTTCCTTTATCTGCGCATCGGGCTTCGTGCTCACCTCCACCGCGATTGTGATGTCGGTGCTGGGCGAGCGCAATGAAATCGCCACGCCTGCGGGGCAGAAAATCGTGTCTATTTTGCTGTTTGAAGATTTGCTGATTGTGCCGCTGCTGGCGATTGTGGCGTTTTTGTCGCCCGTGCGCATTGAAAGCAGCACGCCGCTGTGGCAGAGCATCGGCATTGCGCTGGGCTGCGTGGTCGCGCTGGTGGTGGCGGGACGTTGGCTGCTGAACCCGCTGTTTCGCGTGTTGGCGCGCAGCAAGGCGCGCGAAGTGATGACGGCGGCAGCATTGCTGGTGGTGCTGGGCGCGGGCGTGTTGATGGAAAAAGGCGGGCTGTCGATGGCGATGGGCGCGTTTTTGGCGGGCGTGATGCTGTCGGAATCCAACTTTCGCCACCAGCTTGAAGCGGACGTTGAGCCGTTTCGCGGGCTGCTGCTGGGGCTGTTTTTCCTTGCCGTGGGTATGTCGCTGGATTTGAACGTGGTGGCGCAAAATTGGGCGTTGATTGCTTCGGGCGTGATGGCGTTGATGGCGGGCAAGGCGGCGTGTATTTACGCGGTGGCGCGGTTGGCAAAAAGCAGCCACGATGAAGCCTTGCAACGCGCGATGTTGATGGCGCAGGGCGGCGAATTTGCCTTTGTGTTGTTTGCCGATGCCAACGCGCAGGGCGTGATTAGCGATGCCAACAACGCCAATATGACGGCGATTGTGGTGCTGTCTATGGTGCTCACGCCGCTGCTGCTGATTATTCACAGCAAGCTGCCGAAAAAAGCCGCCGCCGTGCGCGAAGCCGATGCCATTGATGAGCAACGCGCCGTGTTGCAAATTGGCTTTGGGCGATTTGGGCAAATTGTGTATTACGTTTTGGACGCGGCGGGCTTTGCCGTTACGCTGATTGATAAAGACGAAAACCTGATTGCAGGCATGGAAAAATACGGCGTGAAAACCTATTTTGGCGACGGCTCGCGCCCCGAATTGCTGCTCACAGCAGGCATTGAAAAAGCCACGGTGCTGGTGGTGGCGATTGATAACAAAGCCGAAGCGGCGCAGATTGTGCGCTTTGCCCGCGAAGCCAATCCGCATATCAAAATCGTCGCCCGCGCTTACGACCGCACGCATACGTTTGAACTGCACCGCGCGGGCGCGGACGAAATTATCCGCGAAACGTTTGACTCGGGCGTGCGCGCGGGCAAACGGGCGTTGGAATTTCTCGGCTTGCCGCGCGACACAGCAGAAAGCGCGGGCAATATTTTCTACCGCATGGATAGAAGCGGTATGCACAAAATGGCGGTGCTGTACGACTCCGAGCAGGCAGGCGTGTTCTCCAACAAGGCGATGATGGACGAAGCCAGACGGCAAGACGCGCGGGTGAAAGAAGTGGTGCAGGCGATGTTGAATGGGGAGAAGGATTGGGACGAGGAGGTGTAGCAGGTGGGTTTTAGCTACGCTGAACTGCGTTTCAGGCTGCCTATATGGGCGGGATAAAAAGCAGCCTGAAAATGGGAAACATGATTTCAGGCTGCCTTGGCTTTATCAGCACAACCAAAGGCAGCCTGAAAACGGGATGAGGCGTCTTCAGGCTGCCTATTTATGTAATATCCGCCAACCAAGCGCAAAACAGCCGCAGCGGTGCAGATAATCTGCGTTGCTGCGGCTGTTTGGCTTGGCTTTATTCCTGCTGCGGCGGGAAAAACAAAGCCGTGCCTTCAAACGCGAGCCGCATGGTGTCGCCGCTGCAAACGGGCGGCGCATGCACGGTGTCGAGCGTGAAGCAGACACCGTTGATGTTGAGGGCAACGGCGGTATAGCGGCCTTTGAACTCGATGCTTTCCACTTTCGCACCGAACACGGGCTGCGTGTTGTGCGGCGGCACGTTGGCTGTTTCCGTCAAAACAAACTGTTCGGGGCGGACGAGCAGTTTGCCTTCAATGGGATGTTCGGACGGCGTTTGCGGCGCGGCGGCCAGCGGAAATGTGCCGAGGGCGCATTGCGCCTGTGTGCCGTCGCTGCTGCGCTGTGCGTCCAGCACAATGCTGTCGCCGATAAACTGCGCGGCGGCGAGGCTGCTGGGCGACCAATAGAGGCGGCGCGGGGTGTCGGTTTGCAGGATGCGGCCGTCTGAAAGCACGGCGATGCGGTCGGCATGGCTGAGGGCTTCGTCGCGGTCGTGGGTAACGAAGATGGCGGACGTGCCGCTTTGGCGCAGGGCGTGCAGCATTTCACGGCGGATTTTCTGCCGCAGGTGTTCGTCGAGCGCACTGAACGGTTCGTCAAACAAAATCAGCTCGGGTTCGGGCGCGAGGGCGCGGGCGAGGGCAACGCGCTGCTGCTGTCCTCCCGAAAGCTGGTGGGGGAAGCGGTTGGCGAGTTCGCCGATGCCAGTGAGCGACATCACGGCTTCGATGCGCTGCCTGTCCTGCGGGCTGCTGCCTTTGCCGTTGCCCAAGCCGTAGGCGATGTTGCGGTAAACCGAAAGGTGCGGGAACAGCACACCCTCTTGTACCACATAGCCGATGCGCCGCTGTTGTGTCGGCAGGGAAAAGCGGCTGTTGAAAATGCAGCGGTCTTTGAGCCAAATTTCGCCGCTGTCGGGCTGCTCAAAACCGGCGATGGCGCGCAACAGGGTGGTTTTGCCGCAGCCTGAAGGGCCGAGCAGAAACAGCATTTCGCCCTGCCGCAGTTCCAGATTGATGTCGCGCAGCGCGGCGGTAGTGCCGAAGGTTTTGTTTAGATTTCGGATGTGCAGAACGGGAGTCATGTTATTGGAAGGCATATTTTTTCAGTAGAAACACGGGGATGCCCGAAAACAGGATGAGCATGGCGGCGTAGGGTGCGGCGGCGGCGTATTGCGCGTCGCTGGTGTACGACCACACGGCGGTGGACAGGGTTTTGATGTCGTTGGGCGTGAGCAACAAAGTGGCGGTGAGTTCTTTCATCAGGTTGAGAAACACCAGCGCAAACGCGGCGGTAATGCCCGGCAGCATGGCGGGGACAACCAGCGTGCGGAAAATATAAATGTTGCCGCGCCCCAAGCTCTGCCCGACTTTTTCCATGTTTTCGGGAAGCAGCTCAATCGGGCTGCGCAAAGCCGTCTGCGCCACGGGCAGGTAGAGGATGAAATAGGCGGCGATGATGACGGCAAAGGTTTGGTAGAGCGGATAGGCGTAGTTGATGGTGAAATAAATCAGCGACAGCGCGATAACCAACCCGGGCACGGCGTGCAGCAGAAAAGGCAGGCGGTCGAGCCACAGGGTGAACCTGCTGCGGTAGCGCACCGCGCACCACACCAGCGGCAGGGCGGCGACCACGGTTAGCAGCGCGCCGAGCGAAGACATCATCAGCGAGTTGCCGAAGGCTTCCGCGAAGTCGGACAAGCTGTCGAGGCTGTTTTTGGAATTGCCCTCAACCAGCCAATAAGCCAGCGTGCCGACCGGAACGCCGATGCTGACCGCAAACAACGCCGTTAAAAACAACACCGCGACGGCCTGCTGCCAGCCTGTGAGCGTTTTCACGGGATAGGGGCGAATCACGCCTTTGCCGCTGTGAAACAGCTTGGCTTTGCCGCGAAACAGCATTTCGCCGCCCACCACGATAAAACAGATAAGCATCAATACGGCCGAAAGCAACGCGGCGGTATTGTTGTCGAAAGACATATCGTATTCTTGGAAAATGGCGGTGGTGAAGGTTTGGTAGTTCAAAATTGCCACCGCGCCAAACTCCACCAGCATGTGCAGTGCAATCAGCAGAATGCTGCTGCCGATGGCGGGTTTGAGCTGGGGGAAAACGGCAAACCAAAATGTCTGCACAGGGCTTTTGCCCAGCGACAGGCTGACTTCCTGCAAGGAGCGGTCGAGCCGTTTGAGCGCGGCGGCAACGGGCAGATAGGCGAGCGGCGCGTAGCTGAGGCTCAAAATGGCAATCGTGCCGAACAGCCCTTCCACGCGGAAAGTCAGGCTAATCCAAGTAAAACAGCTCACAAAAGCGGGAATGCACAGCGGCAGGGCAACGGTCGTCTGAAAAAACGGTTTGCCCCAAAAACGGCAGCGTTCCAGCAGAAACGCACAAACCGTGCCGACGGTAACTGCCACGGCGGTTACGCCCACCATCAGGTAAAGCGTATTGAGCAGCAGCTCCGCCATGCGCGGCCGCCATAGCAATTCGATGCTGCGTTCCAGCCCGACTTCGTAACTACGGAATATCAGATACAGGAAAGGCAGCAGCAGCGGCAGGCTGATGAAAACTGCGGCCAGCATCAGCCACAGAGGGGGGCGGGGGTGTTTCAAATCAGGCTTTCTTTCAAAACGGGTTTCAAGGGCGGATAACGGCTGCCGCAAAAAATGCCCTTTTGCGGCAAAGGGCATTTCGGCTTACCGGCGGCAGGCTTATTTCAAACCGGCGGCTTCGATGAGTTTTTTCGCCAAGGCCTCGTCTTCGGCGGTGGTAGCCGATACGACGGGGGCTTCCAGTTTGGCGTAAGGCTCCAAATCAAAGCCTGATTTCACGCCTGCGTGCAGCGGATATTCGGCGCGAGCGGCAGCCAAGACTTCCTGTCCTTTTTTGCCTGCCATAAAGGCGATGAATTTTTGCGCTTCGGCTTGGTTTTTAGAAGATTTCAACACCGCCGCGCCCGAATAGGAAACCAATGCGCCGGGGTCTTGGTGGCGGATAAAGTGCAGGCGAGAATTGAGGTTGGTTGCGCCTTTTTCTTTCGCCAGCGAGTACCAGTAGTAGTTGTTAATCAACGCGGCAGGCACTTCGCCGCGTTCTACCGCCTGCAATGCCACGCTGTTTTTGGCATACAGTTTGCCATAGGCTTTCAAGCCTTTCAGCCAGTCAAGCGCGGCTTTCTGCCCTTTCATTTTCACAATGGCGACCACCTGTTCCAAAAACGCACCCGAAGTCGGCACATAGCCGATTTTGTCTTTCCAAGCGGGGGTGGCGAAATCCAATACCGATTTGGGGAAGTCTTTTTCGCTTAATTTGGTGCGGTCGTAAACCACCACGCGCGCACGACCGCTCAACGCAATCCAGTCTTTTTTAGCGGCGGTCGGCACGCCTTTTTGCGCGGTTTGCGCAATCACATTGGCAGGAATCTGCGCCAGCAAACCCGCTTTGGACAAATCGGCAAACGCGGCGGTCTGCTCGGTATAGAAAACATCGGCAGGACTTTTTGCTCCTTCTTCTTTAAGCTGCCCCGCCAACTGCGCGCCTTTGCCGCTGTTGAGCGTTACTTTGATGCCCGTGTCTTGGGTGAAGGCGGCAACGAGCGCTTTGGTGGCTTCAGGATGCTGGCCGTTGTAAACGGTGATGTCAGCGAAAGCGGGGGCAGAGCAGAGCAATGCGGCTGCGAGGGAAGCCAGTTTCAATTTGGTTTTCATGTTTTTTCCTTTGTTGGGTTTTGTAGGGAAATGTTAATCGGTGCAACAATTACGGGCGAAATTGTAAAATAATTGCACGAAAAATACAAATTATTATTATTTCTGCTAAGTTTGCAAGTGAATGTTAAGGCATCGGTTTGGAATGTTTCCGTTTGTTAAATATTTGTTTTTATGCGGAGTGCTCGGATGCAAAGCAAACTCGCACGCTTCGCAGGCTATCTAATCCGCCGTCAAGCAGAGCGAAGCCGCATGGCTCAGGATAATCTGCGCCAGCCGCCCAATCATCATAAAGCGGGAAAACGACTGCTGAGGCAGCCTGAAAACGCGCTTGCCGATAGCCGCAGGCTCATGCACGGCTGATATAATGGCGGCGATACGCCCTACTCCGATTATTTTCAAACCGTTATTTTCAAACCGTTAAGTTAAAGGTTATGCGATGAAATTATTGATTGTTGCCGCGGTTGCCGCGCTCAGCCTTGCCGCATGCGGCGGCACACATACAGAACGAACTTGGGACAAATCGCAAGAACTTCGCGGCGCGGATTGGGGCAAAACCCAAGCCGATTTAAACGCTGCGGGCAAAGGCAGAGTGCAAGCCAATTGGCAGCAAATGCGCGATAATTTACTCAACGGCAATGCGGGGAAACCCAACGCAGCCATTAAATAAAATATAAAATCAACAGGTTACAAAATGCTTTTATTTATCGACAACTACGACAGCTTCACCTACAACATCGTTCAATATCTCGGCGAGCTGGGGCAAGACGTATCCGTGCGCTGCAACGATGCCGTCAGCTTAGACGAAATCGCCGCGCTGAACCCGCGCTATCTGGTGATTGGCCCGGGGCCTTGCACGCCCAAAGAAGCGGGGATTTCGGTGGCGGCGATGCGGCATTTCGCGGGCAAAATCCCCATTTTGGGCGTGTGCTTGGGGCATCAAACCATCGGCGAAGCGTTTGGCGGCAAGGTGGTTCGCGCCAACACCTTGATGCACGGCAAAACTTCGCCCGTGTTTCACGAAAATTTAGGCGTGTTCAAAGGCTTGCCCAACCCTGTGGTTTGCACGCGCTATCACAGCCTGGTGATTGACCGTGCCAGCCTGCCCGAGCATCTGCACATCACGGCGTGGACGGAAGACGGCACGATTATGGGCATCCGCCACCGCGATTACGCCATTGAAGGAGTGCAATTCCACCCCGAAGGCTTGCTCACCGAGCATGGGCACGAAATGCTGAAAAACTTTTTGGACGAATTTGCCGCGTGATTGAATAGCCGCCGCAACGAAAAAAAGGACGTATCGATAACGTCCTTTTTGTTATGCGCGGTGGTTTGGGCACACAAGTTTTGCGCGGCGTGATTTTCAGGCTGCCACAGTGTTTTCAGGCTGCCGCTGCCAACCAGCGCGCCGCTTTTGCCAAACGCTCCGCCACATCATCAAAATGCCCGCCCGCGTTGATTTCATAGCGCAGCGGCACGCCATACGCCTGCCATTGCGCCACCGTGTGTTCCATCGCAGCCTGAACCTGCGCCAGCCGCGCATTTTTGCTGTTTGCCTCTTGCTCGCCCAGCGAAAAATACATCGCAGCAGGCAAGGTTTTGGGTGTGTGGCTGACGGCAAAATCTGTCCAACCATCAAACCAAAGGCTGCCTGAAACGCAAGCAACGCGTTGAAAATACGGCATTTCATACGCCGCATACAGCGCAAACAAGCCTGCCAACGAATAACCAAGCAAACCGCGCCACTCAGGCTGCCAGCCCATGCGCTGCTCCACTTCTGCCACCAGCGTTTGCGTGAACCACGCATGATACGCCGTCGCGCCACCGCCAAAATCCGCCGCTTTTTTGTATAACTTCGGCGCTGCCCACGGCGTAAACGATTGCTCCCAATCGGGCTCCATCAGCGCCACCACATTGTATTCAGGCAGCCTGAAAGCCAGCTCATCGGCTTGCGCTTCTTGATCCACAAACGCATAAAATGTGGGCGCAGCAGGCTGCACGTTGTAGACAAAAATCGTTTTGTTTTCAATGTTGAATGTTTGTTTACTCATCTTCGTTCTCCAACCAAATCATGCTGACCATTCGCCCTGTAGAGCCGTCGCGGCGGTAGGAAAAAAAAGTTTCGCGTTCCAACACGGTGCAATGTTCGCCACCAAAAATCTGCGTTACGCCCTCGCGCCGCAAAATCAGTCGCGCCAAGCCGTAAATATCGGCAAGATATTTGCCGTTCTCAATCGGCGCAAACAGTGCTTCCGCTGCCTGATTTTGCGCGCAAAACGCATCAAACACATCCTGCCCCACTTCAAAAGCCTCCGCGCCAATCGCAGGGGCAAAATACGCCATGATTTCCATCGCTGGCACGCCCATTGCGGCAACGGTATTTTGCAACACGCCATCTGCCAAACCGCGCCAGCCCGCGTGCGCCGCCGCCACCACCGTGCCCGTGCGATCGCAAAACAACACGGGCAGGCAATCCGCCGTCATCACCGCGCACGCCACTTTGCCGCTGGCGTCCACCGAAGCATCGGCGTTTAACGACGCGGCAACGCTGTCGGCAGCCTGAACCACAATGGTGCTGTGCGTTTGCTGCAAATAAGCAATGGGAACAGGCACTTGCGTTTGCACATACGCGCGGTTTTGCGCCACATGGTCGGGGTCGTCGCCCACATGCGCGCCCACGTTCAGGCTGCTGTATGCGCCGCTGCTCACGCCGCCATTGCGCGTGGTAATCAGCGTTTTCACATGGCGCGGCGCTGTCCAATTGGCGGTAAAAAAGCTGCCCTCAATGGGGCTAGGCAAATGGATGGCGGAAGAAAGGGAGTTGTGCATAAGATTCCTTTTAGGGCGAATAGGCAGCCTGAAAACCATTTTGGGCGCGCGTTTGGGCTTCATTTGTTTTCAGGCTGCCTTGTTATCAGCGCGGGCATGGCAACATTTGAACCGCTAGCCAATCCATTGATGCTGGATCAGCCATGATTCCACTTCCGCCAAAAATGGCGGATTGATTTCTTTATCGCCATGCAAAGGCAGCCTGAAAATTGCATTCGCCGTTTTCAGGCTGCCTTTTGCGTGCCGTTTAATGGCGGAAATGTCGCACGCCCGTTACCACCATCGCCATGCCGTGCTCATCGGCTGCGGCGAACACTTCTTCATCGCGCACCGAGCCTGCGGGGTGGATAATCGCTTTGATGCCCTGTTCGGCGATCACGTCCACGCCGTCGCGGAAGGGGAAGAAGGCATCCGATGCCGCGCACGCGCCGTGCAAATCCAAGCCTGCGTCTTGCGCTTTGCGGGCGGCGATGCGGGTGGAGTCCACGCGGCTCATCTGGCCTGCGCCGATGCCGTAGGTTTGTCCGTCTTTGCCGAACACGATGGCGTTGGATTTCACAAATTTCGCCACGTTCCACACAAACAGCAAGTCCGCCCATTCCTGCTCGCTGGGTTGGCGTTTGGAGACGACTTTCAAATCGGCGCGGGCAATCTGATGAATATCAGGCGTTTGCACCAATAATCCGCCGCCCACGCGCTTCAATTCAAAGCGGTTCGCGCCCGCCTGCAACGGGATTTGCAACACGCGCACATTTTTCTTTTCCGCCAGCACGGCTAAGGCTTCGGCGGTGAACGCAGGCGACATAATCACTTCCATAAATTGGTTGTCGGTGATTTGTTTGGCGGTTGCGCCGTCCACTTCGCGGTTAAAGGCGATGATGCCGCCGAATGCGCTGGTGGTGTCGGTGGCGTAGGCCAGGCGGTAGGCGGCAAGCGTGTTATCGGCAACGGCAACGCCGCAGGGGTTGGCGTGTTTCACGATGACGCAAGCGGGCGCGTCAAACGATTTGACGGCTTCCCAAGCGGCATCGGCATCGGCGATGTTGTTATACGACAGCTCTTTGCCTTGCAGCTGGGTGTAGCTGGAAAGGCAGCCTGAAAACGGGTAAACATCGCGGTAAAACGCGGCTTGCTGGTGTGGGTTTTCGCCGTAGCGCATTTCCTGCACTTTGAGCCAGCTTTGGTTGAACTGGGCGGGGAAGGTGCCGATTTCGGGTTCGCCCAATAATTTTTCGTCCGACACGCTGGTGAGATAGTTGGAAATCATGCCGTCGTATTGGGCGGTGTGGCTGAACGCTTTGCGGGCAAGGTTGAAGCGGGTTTTGTCGGATAGGCAGCCTGAAAGTTTTAATTCGTTGATGACGCTGTCAAAATCGTTGTTGTCGGTAACGATGGCGACGTGTTTCCAGTTTTTGGCGGCGGAACGCACCATGGTGGGGCCGCCGATGTCGATGTTTTCAATCGCGTCTTCCAGCGTGCAGCCGGGCTTGGCGATGGTGGCGGCAAAGGGGTAAAGGTTCACGCACACAAGGTCAATGTTGCCGATGCCGTGTTCCGCCATCTGCGCGGTGTGGTCGCTTAAATCGCGCCGTCCGAGTATGCCGCCGTGGATTTTCGGGTGCAGGGTTTTCACGCGCCCGTCCAGCATTTCGGGGAAGCCTGTGTAGTCGGCGACTTCCACTACGGGAATGCCGACATCGGCAAGTAGCTTGGCGGTGCCGCCTGTGGACAGGATTTCTACGCCCATCGAGTGCAGGGCTTGGGCAAAGGGGACAATGCCTGATTTGTCGGACAGGCTGATTAGGGCGCGTTGGATTTTTGTGGACATGGGTTCTTTCGGGGTTGGGTTGGAGAAAAAGGCGTTTCAGGCTGCCTGAAAGGGTTAATGGCGTTAGCTGAGCGATTGGATGTGTTGCGCCAATCGCTCAGGCGTGGCTTCCCATTCGGGCTGGGCTAGGATTGCGCAAATACGCTGAACTTGCTCAGGCGCGATAATGGGTTTTGTAAACCGTTGAACATAAGGAATAAATTGATTGGTTAAGCAAACCCTATCTGGAAATTCGGTTCGCAGTTGGCAAGCGCGGTGGGTAAACACAACAATAGAGTGAAATCGGTTTTCAGGCTGCCTAACCAGTTGCTCCAATGCTTTAATGTGGGCGTAATTTTGGTGCAAAGGATTGGTAAACGGATATTTTTCATGGCGGGATTTGGTATGCCACCATGTTTTTTGTTGTGCGCCACCAAAAATCCAGCCTTCATAATATTTCGCTTCTATCACAAACACGCCAAACGGCGACACGATAATGTTGTCAATTTGCGTGGTTGCGCCGTTGTGTGGAATGATGAGATTGTGAAAATAGTGGTACTGGCTGCGGTCTAGCTTATTCAATGCTTCCACTTTAATGATTTGCTCGCCTACTGCCCCTTTTTTGATGTTGATATTTGCAATTTCAGGCTGCCTTTTGTTAGCTGGCGGTTGCTTGGTTTTTCTACGTTTAGGCGTGTTTTTAGGTTCATCTTCGCTGCTGACGGCTTGGATAACAGCAAACAGCAAAACGATGAACACAAGAACGTAAGCAAATAATTCCATTTTCAGGCTGCCTTACCGCCCACGATACTCTTGCAAACGCAATTTCTCCCCCGTTTCGGTTTTAATCCCTGTTTCCAAAACCGAGCAGGCGGTGAGCAAAGCGATAAGCGTTAGGATGATGATTTTATTCATGTTTAGATGATATTAAAGGCAGCCTGAAAATCTGTGCATGGCGTTTTCAGGCTGCCTTGGTTTAATTGATCAGCTGATATTGCAGCAATTTCTTGCGCAGCGTATTGCGGTTCAATCCCAGCATTTCAGCTGCTTTGGATTGATTGCCGCCGCATTCGTTCATCACATACGCCAACAGCGGTTTTTCCACTTGCGCCAGCACCATGTCGTACACGCCGCAAGGGGTTTCGCCGTTTAGGTCGCGGAAATATTGGGCGAGATTTTGCTGGATGCAGTCGGTAATATCAGGAGCGGTTGGCATGATGTGAATTCGGGTTAAGATTTGGAGGCGTATTGTAAACGATTTTTGCGCGTTATTGCGTTTCAGGCTGCCGTTAGCAGGTTTGCCAATGCGGATGCGGATGCAGCCTGAAAAACGCCTATTCTTCTGCGCTGGCGCTGGGCTTGGTAAGCTCTTCCAACGCTTCTTGCGCCAAATGCGCTACGGCTGGATTGCTGGTTTGCGCGGCGGCTTTGCGATACCACTCGGCGGCTTTGATGGAGCTGGGAATTACGCCTTCACCATCGTGATACATCGTGCCGAGAATGTATTGCGCTTCGGGATAACCTTGCTCGGCAAGCGGTTTTATTTTGGCAAGTGCAGCATCGGCGCGCCCTTCTTGCAAATCGGTGCTGGCTTGGCTCATGATTTGGCTGTATTGCGGATTTTCCGCAGGCTCGGCATACACAAATGCGGCAGACAAAGCCAGCGCGATAAAGAGAGATTTTTTCATGCGAATTCCGTTTTCTGGATAACAAAAGGTTTCTGGATAACAAAAGGATTTTCAGGCTGCCTTAGCTGGCAAAACAACGCGCCAATAGCAATAACAACGGCAGCCTGAAAACACCCCCATCGGCACAAACAAAACAGTCTGGTATTGCACCCAACTGTTTTCGTTTTCAGGCTGCCTATTACCGCAGACTACTTCCAATAACGCCACCACGGCATATCATCGGGCTTCCATTCTTTTTGCAAATACGGGCTTTGTGGGAAGTTTTGCCGCAACACGCGCGCGCTGTCGTCCGCCGCTTGGGCGTTGCCCATTTTGCCGTAGGTGTACACCATAATCGCCAGCGCTTCTTCCACAAAACGCGTGTTTTGGAACTGCTTAATCACTTCTTGCGCGCGGTTGTTGGCAGCTAAATAAGCGCCGCGCTTAGCGTAATATTTGGCGATGGCGATTTGATGCCCGCCCAACGCATCCACCAATTGCGCCATGCGTTTGCGCGCGTCTTCCGCGTATTTGCTATCGGGATAGCGCGTAACCAATTGATTAAACACGCCATAAGCGCGGCGGTTGGCTTGCGGGTCGCGGTCCGACCAATCTTGCGATGCCAGTTTGCGCAAAAACGATTGGTCTTCATCAAACAGCACCAGCCCACGCAGATACAAGGCGTAATCCATATCAATGCTGGCAGGATAATTGTTTTCAAAACGCGATAATGCCGCCAGCGCTTTGGCAGGCTCTTCGTTTTTGTAATGCGCATAAGCCGAATCCAGCAGCGATTGCTCGGTGTATCGCCCTGGGGCTTGGCGCGCGCGCAGCAGCTCATAGAGCTTGTTGGCGCGGTCGTAGTTTTTTGCGTTGAGCTCGGAGCGCGCTTCGTTGTAAAGCTGATCGTTTGACCAGTTTTGCGCGGTGATGGCATCACGATCCAGCTTAATCTTTTTCTCTTTATTTTTAGACGCGCAGCCCGTTAAGGCAACGGCTATGGCGATGAGTAGCAAAGATTTTTTCATAAAGATTATTCATCCTTGTTAATAAAAATTTTCAGGCTGCCGTATCTTCGGCATTATCGCGCGGGCGCAGCTTAATCATGCGACAAACCACTAATCCGCTCTCATACAGCAAAATCATGGGAATCGCCAACATAATTTGCGACAACACATCGGGCGGCGTGAGCACAGCGGCAATGATAAACGCCGCCACAATCAAATAAGGGCGCGCGGCTTGCAATTGCGCGAAGGTAATCACGCCCATGCGATAAAGCAAAACCACCACCACGGGGATTTCAAACGTCATGCCAAAGGCAACAAACATCCCCAATACAAACGAAAGATATTTATCAATATCGGTTGCCATGGAAACACCTGTGGGCGTCATGCCTGCAAAGAATTTGAACACCACGGGAAACACGAGAAAGTAGCAAAACGCCATGCCCGCGGCAAACAGCACCAAGCTAGACAAAATCAGCGGCACAATCAGCCGTTTTTCGTGTTGATAGAGCGCGGGGGCAACAAACGCCCAAATTTGATACAGCGTGTTGGGTAGCGAAACCAAAAACGCCGCCATCAGCGCCACTTTAATCGGCACAAAAAAAGGCGCAATCACATCGGTGGCAATCATGCTGGTGGTATTGGGCAACACCGCCATCAGCGGCTTGGCAACAAAGGCATACAAAGGCTGCGCAAACGGCACAATCGCAAAAAAACACAGCGCAATGCCCAATAATGCCCATACCAAGCGGCGGCGCAATTCCAGCAAATGTTCCACCAGCGGCTGCGCTTGCCCGCCGTTTGGCTCGGTAACTTGGCTCATCGGCGGCTCCTTAATTTAGGTGTGGCGCGGTGGCGCGGGCGGGCATCGCGTTTGCGTGCCATTGCTTGCTTGCGCAAAGATTTGGCGTTTAGCGCGGCGATGGGATACGTCTGCGGCGCGTAATCAAACGCGGGCGCGGTGGTTTCTTCTATGCCAAAATCGGCAGGCGTTTTTTGCTCGGGCAACCGCTCCCATGCGGGGCGCGTGTCTTCTTGCACTTGCTGGGCAAGCTCTTGCGTTTGCTGAGCAATTTCTTGCGTTTCTTGCTCAACTTGTTTGCCAAAATCTTGCAATTCTTGTTTTAAATCGGCAACGGTGCTGGTGAAATCTTGCTTCACTTTGCTTAATTCGGCGTATTCGCCGTTGGCCGCCAATTCTTGTTTAACACCTGCTGCCAAGCGTTGAATTTTGCCTACCCATTCGCCTGCTTTTCGTGCCACTTTGGGCAGGCGTTCTGGCCCTAATACCACTAGAGCAACCACGCCTGATAACAGCATTTCGGTGAAGCTAAAATCAAACATGATTAGGCTTGTTTATCGTTTTTTTGTTCAATCACTTCGTCTTTTTTGTTGGCGGCTTCTTCGCTGCCTTTTTCCAAGCCTTCTTTGAAGTCGTGTACTGCGCCGCCTAGGTCTTTGCCGACATTACGCAGTTTTTTGGTGCCAAATACGAGTACGACAATTGCCAATACGATAAGCCAATGCCAGATTGAAGTTAATCCCATGATTGAGTTCCTTAGTTAAAAAAGTTTTGGGTTAATGAAAAAGCTAATGAAAAAGGGCTGTAGCCTGAAAAGGATTCTGGCTGCGCGGGGTTATTGGGCTTTTCAAGCTACCTGAACGGGCTCTTTTTTGATGAGTTTGGTCCAGTTGTAATAGCCATAAAGCGAGTTGCAAAGGTATGCGCCATACATCAAATACATAGCGGGTTTGTCTGCCCACAATACGATAGATAGGATGTTCAACGCAATCCACAGCAGCCATTGTTCGCGGTAGCGCAAAATCATCATGGCTTGGGCAACGAAGGTGATTACGGTGGTTGCGCCATCTAGCCCTGCTGAGCTGCCGCCTACGGCGTGTAGAATTTGGATGAAGCCGAATGTGCCCAAGCTGATGATAGCAAGCATAATCACCCAGCCTTTGGGGGTTAATGCTTTGGCGACAACGGCTTCGCTGCCTGCATCGCGAGCGGTGTTGTTTTTCCACATGAAATAGCCGATGAACTGTGATGGCAGGTAGATATACAACACGGAATTCATTTCGCCGATGTAGTTGGCGCGCCATGCAACGTAGAAATAGGTGTAGGCGAAAATTAAGCCGAAGAAGTAGTTGCTGATTTTGCCTTTGCTGACAAACACTACGCAGATGATGCCTGCGATGCCTGAAATCATGTCCAGCCAAGTGGCGGAGTCTTGCACGAAGGCGTAAATTTGGGCGGCGATAAAGGCAAGCAGCCAGATGACTTCAAAGAATTTCCAGCCACCAAATAGTTCTTCTTTGATGAGTTGGAGATATTTTTCGGTTTGGGTTTGAACTTGGGTGGTCATTTTGCAGCTCCCTTGTGTGTGGGTGGTTACAAAACTGGTTTGGGCTTTTCAGGCTGCCTTATGCTCTGCCTATACGGGATTGCCTAGGATGTGGATATGCAGATGGAACACTTCTTGCCCGCCGCCTTTGCCCGTGTTGATTTGGGTTTTGAAGCCGTGGCTTAACCCTGCTTCTTGGGCGATTTGCGGCACGCGCAGCATCATTTTGACAAGCAGATCTTGGTGCTGCGGCTGGGCATGGGCGAGCGAATCAAAATGGGTTTTGGGGATGAGCAGCAGATGCACGGGCGCTGCGGGGTTGATGTCTTTGAAGCAGAGCATTTCGTCGTCTTCATACACGATGCTGCTGGGGATTTGTTTGGCGGCGATTTTGCAAAATAGGCAATCGGTCATGATTCGTTCCTTGTGGTTTTCAGGCTGCCTGAAAAGGGCGCATTTTAATAGAGTTTACTCATTTGGGCGAGATGCTTTTTCAACTAGTCCTGATAAGCCTTGGCGACGGTCGAGTTCGGCAAGCACGTCGTTGATGCTGAGATTGTGGTGGGCAAGCAGAATGATGCTGTGAAACCAGAGATCGGCGATTTCGTAAACAATATGCTGGGCTTCGCCGTCTTTGCTTGCCATCAGCACTTCGCCTGCTTCTTCTATGACTTTTTTCAGGATTTTGTCTTGCCCTTGGTGCAGCAGTTGGGCGGTGTAGGACTCGTCTGGGTGGGCGTTTTTGCGCTCGTTGATGGTTGCTTGCAGCTGGGCGAGAATGGTTTGGGGCATAGTGGGGAGTCCTTTGGGGATGGGGTTGCTGGGAATAGGCAGCCTGAAATCTAAAATGGGACGGCGAAGGTTTATCGCCAAATGGTATGTTCAACGGGGCTTTACTGGTTGGCAAGGTGTTAGCGAACCGCCGATGCTCCATTTGCTTGTGGGTTTCTGGCTGCCTATGGGTTATTCATCTTCGTATTCTTCTTGGTCTTCTGCCAAAGCGTTGAGAATAAATTGTTCTAGGCTGGGAGCTTCGTGGCTGCATTCGTTGGTGTCGTGGTCGGGCAGCCATACGCCGCTTGGGTGAATGAGAAAGTAGTTGCCGTTGCCGTCTCCTGCAAATGCGATGCCGTTTTGCAATACACCTTGGGCAACGGTGGGATGGTTGGTGAAATGCTCGCGCACCCATTGGGTGTTGGCGATAACTTGGTCTAAGTCGTCTAGTTCAATGCCGAGCCAGCAGGATGTGCCAAAGTGTTGCAATAGGGCGCGATAAAACGGGGGAAAGGGTGTGTTAAGTTGTTGTTCGGCGGTGGCGATGTCGGCTTCGTTTACGGGGGTGCAGTTTTCCAGTTCTTCGGCTAGGTCGTCGTCTAGGGTTTTGAGTTGTTGGGTGATTTGGGCGAGCGTTTTTTGATACATGGTGGGGAGTCCTTTGGGAATGGGGTTGCTGGGAATAGGCAGCCTGAAATCTAAAATGGTGCTTGGCAAGGTATCGGCAAGCCGCCGACGTTCCATTTGATTATGGGTTTCAGGCTGCCTTTGATGGATTTGCGCCGTAGATTTGGTCTTCGCTTTTGAGTATGGGGTCTTGGGTTTGCCAGTCGTTGTTTTGCCATTGGCGATAGAAGCAGCTTTCGCGCCCCGTGTGGCAGGCGATGCCGCCGTTTTGCTGGATTTGCAGCAGGATGGCGTCGCCGTCGCAGTCGGTGCGGATTTCTAACACGCGCTGGGTGTGCCCTGATGTTTCGCCTTTTTGCCATTGTTGTTGGCGACTGCGGCTGTAATAGTGGGCATAGCCTGTTTGGATGGTTTGTTGCAGGGCTTCGGGGTTCATGTAGGCAACCATGAGCACGCGCCCTGTTTGGGCGTCTTGGGCGATGGCGACGATTAGGTTGTGCTCGTCCCATTTTAGGTTTTGGATGGCGGTGGGGATGGGTTGTGGCATGGTGTTTCTCGTTTTCAGGCTGCCTTAAACGGCGGCGTTGGCTGGTTTATTGTTTACGCGCTGATTTCGCACGCGCCGATGTGTTGAACATTGCTGGCGGGGCTGGATGCGGCGCTGGGCGGCGTGGCGCGGGCGGTGCTGTAACACGAGAAGGCGGATAGGGAAGTTTTGG
>CAUSAW010000002.1:0-57027 GCA_963529725.1 uncultured Kingella sp.
CGATTGTTCATGGTGAGAAGAGGGAATGGTTTTCAGGATGTCTTTATTGGTGAGGCAGCCTGAAAAGTGTTGCGGAAGGATTATAATTTCTTAACAATCCATTTGCCTTTGCGTTTGATGATATGCACATCAGAAACATGTGTTTTTTGACTGTTACTGCGATAAAAGAACTCTACTTTGCAAGAGAATACCGCATCTGTCATGCTGCCTTGGATTTTTTTGCAAGGTTCGGTGATGGTAAGCATATTTTGACGTGCATCTTTCATATCTGGGTCTGCAATACGGATAGCCTCTTTTACCTCTGAATCTGATGGCGGGATGATCGTGAAATTGTTGGATTTATACACATGATAAGCCCCATACAAAATCCCGATAGTCACCAAAGTCTTTACAATCTTCATAATTTTTCTCTCACAAAGTTAATCAATCAATTCTCTGCCTGAAACACATCACGATTGGTTTCTGGCAAATCCATTTCAGGTTGCCGCTGGGCGTTGGCAGCGGTTTCTTCTGCAAGTAATCGTTTCTTTTCGCTGATGTATTGGTTAATCTGCTGCACCAATTCCTGCGTGCCCTCATGTGTTAAGGCGCTAATTTTAAACAATCTGGGCGTGGTCATGTCAAATTCAAAGCGGTCATCGGGGGTGGGATAGTCCCAGCCGATGGCGGCCAGAAAATCCGCAGCGCGTTGCTGGGCGGTCTCTTCGTCCAGCATATCCAGCTTGTTGAGTACCAGCCAGCGCGGTTTGTCGTACAAATCTTCGTCGTATTTTCGCAACTCGTTCACAATCGCCAAGGCTTCGGCGGCGATGTCGGTGGTTTCGTCAAACGGCGCCAAATCAACAACGTGCAGCAGCAAACCCGTGCGCGACAGGTGTTTCAAAAAACGATGCCCCAAGCCTGCGCCTTCTGCCGCGCCTTCAATCAGCCCGGGGATGTCTGCCATCACAAAGCTGTTGTTTTCATCAATGCGCACCACACCTAGATTGGGATGCAGCGTGGTAAACGGATAATCGGCGACTTTGGGGCGGGCGGCGGAAACGGCGTGAATCAGGGTAGATTTGCCCGCGTTGGGCATACCCAGCAGCCCCACATCCGCCAACACTTTCAATTCCAACTGCAAGGTGCGCGCTTCGCCTTCTTCGCCCGTGGTGAATTGTTTGGGCGCGCGGTTCACTGATGATTTGAAATGGATGTTGCCCAAGCCGCCTTTGCCGCCCTTGGCCACGCACACGCGCTGCCCGTGGTGGGTGAGATCGGCAACGATTTCATCGGTGTCTACATCGCGAATCAGCGTGCCAACGGGCATGCGCAGTTCAATGTCGTCTGCGCCTGCGCCGTAGCGATCGGAGCCATGCCCTTTTTCGCCGTTTTTGGCTTGATAGCGTTTCACAAAGCGGTATTCCACCAGCGTGTTCACATTTTCATCGGCAACGGCAAACACGCTGCCGCCGCGCCCGCCATCGCCGCCATCGGGCCCGCCGCGTGGCACAAATTTTTCACGACGGAAACTGGCTGCGCCGTTGCCCCCGCGTCCGCCAAAGACTTCTATTTTGGCTTCATCTATAAATTTCATGAATCAGGTTCTCGTGTTTTAGGCAGCCTGAAAATGGGTTTCAGGCTGCCTGAAAGGAATGGAAAATTGGGCGTATTATAAAGGACTTGCTGCGGTTTTGCCCGAATATTTGCTACAATGCGCTGCCAAGTTTTCAGGCTGCCGCCAGCCATAGGCAGCCCGAAAACGCGTTTTACAAAAAGGAAATGCTATGTCTCGCTCATCGCAAGAGCTTGGCGGCATCACGCTGCTGGGCAATCAAAAAACGCAATACCCCACCACCTACGCGCCCGAAGTGCTGGAAGCGTTTGATAACAAACACCCCGACAACGACTATTTCGTCAAATTTGTCTGCCCCGAGTTCACCAGCCTTTGCCCGATGACGGGGCAGCCTGATTTTGCCACCATCATCATCCGCTATATTCCCGATGTGAAAATGGTGGAAAGCAAATCGCTCAAACTGTATTTGTTTAGCTTTCGCAACCACGGCGATTTTCACGAAGATTGCGTGAACATCATCATGAAAGACTTAATCGCGCTGATGAATCCAAAATATATTGAAGTGTTCGGCGAATTCACCCCGCGCGGCGGCATTGCGATTCATCCCTTTGCCAACTACGGACGGCAAGGAACGGCGTTTGAAGCAATGGCACGCGAACGCCTGTTTCAACACGATTGCCAGTAAGCAAAAGGCAGCCTGAAATGAAATATCACTTATTTTTCATCGCATTGCTCGCCGCCCGCCAACCCACAACGCCCCCGCCTACGCCCATGCCCACCACACTCGCGCTCACCCGCAGCACCGCCGAACCCGCCGCGCTCCATGCCGTGCAGATTAACCACCAGCTCATCGCCATCTACGAAACCGCCGAGCCGCTTGCTGCCACGCAAGCCGTGCAACGAACGTTGTCGCCTGCCGATGCGCCGATTCGCGCGGTGGAGTTGGAAGTGCAATATCGTGCGCAAAACATTGTGGCGCGATGCGTGCCGCCCGAAGCATCGTCTGGCTCAACGCTGGCGGTTGTATTCAATGGCACGGATCGGCTGGATTGCCGTTGGCAAGATTGATTGGGGCGCGGTGAAACAGCGTTTCAGGCTGCCTTGGGCACTCCAAATCAAAGCAAATCTCAACACGCCCAAGCAAAATTTCCCTATAATCCACCCCCTTTCATCGGCAGCCTGAAAACGGTTGCTCTTTTTTAACCCCGCGCGGTTCGTAACCCTCCCGCGTTGATAATTGATAGTTGATTGCAATAAAAATAAGGCGCTGGCAACGCGGTATTATTGTTGTTGAATCAACTATATCAAAACCAAAACTAGGAAACCTTATGCAAAACTATCTTTTTTCCGACAAACAAAAATCGCAAGCACTCTTTTGGCTGGTGTTGTTCCACATCGCCGTCATCGCATCCAGCAACTATCTGGTGCAGTTCCCCTTCACCATCACGCTGCCCAACGGCTTTGAAGTCCATTCCACATGGGGCGCGCTCACCTTCCCCTTCATCTTTCTCGCCACTGATTTAACCGTCCGCATTTTTGGGCAGTCGCTCGCTCGCCGCATCATCTTTTTCGTGATGCTGCCTGCGCTATTGCTGTCCTACGCGCTTTCCGTGTTGTTCAGCGAAGGACATTGGGTGGGCTGGGATGCGTTGGCGCACTTCAATCTTTTTGTGTTCCGTATCGCGCTGGCAAGTTTCGCCGCCTATGCCTTTGGGCAGATGATGGATATTTTTGTGTTCAACAAATTGCGCCAGCTGAAATCTTGGTGGATTGCGCCCACCGCTTCCACCTTTGTGGGCAACGCGCTGGATACGCTGCTGTTTTTCGCCATCGCCTTTGCTGGCAGCGACGATGCGTTTATGGCGGCAAACTGGCAACACATCGCCTTTGTGGATTATCTGTTTAAGCTCACCATTTGTACGCTGTTGTTCGTGCCTGCGTATGGCGTGGCGCTGAATTATGTGCTGAAAAAATTGGCAGCGAGCGGGCAGCAGTTTCAGGCTGCCTAATCGGCAAAAACATCAGTCGGGTGCGTGCGCCCGACTTTTTGTTTGCCTGTTGAACGCGCAATATAGGCAGCCTGAAAACATGCAATTCCGTTTTCAGGCTGCCTAATGGTTTGTCCAATGAAAAACCGCTTGCGCAAAACACAAGCGGCTGGCTATTGCCGTTTAATCAAATTTCTCTTTCAAACGCTCCCAAAAACTTTTTTGGCGCGGCGTTTGGCTGCGGTCTAGCCCTGTGGAAATGGTTTCAAACTCTTCTAGCAGCTCTTTTTGGCGATCGGTTAAGTTAATCGGCGTTTCCACGATAACGTGGCAATACAAATCGCCCACCAAGTTGCTGCGAACGGATTTGACGCCTTTGCCTTTTATGCGCAGTTTTTTGCCGTTTTGCGTGCCAGCGGGGATGTTGAGTTTAACCTTGCCATCCAGCGTAGGCACTTCCACTTCGCCGCCCAGCGCAGCGGTGGCAAAGCTGATGGGCAGCTCGCAATGCAAATCGGTGGGGATTTCGGGATCGCGCTGGAAGATTTTGTGCGGCGCAACGGAAACGTGAATATATAAATCGCCGTTGGGTGCGCCGTGTGTGCCAGGTTCGCCTTCGCCTGTTAAGCGGATGCGTTGCCCGTCGTCAATGCCTGCTGGGATATTGACTTCCACTGTTTTGCTGGCCTTAACGCGCCCTGCGCCGTGGCATTTAAGGCAGGGCTCTTTGATTTCCTTGCCTGTGCCGCCGCAAGTGGGGCAGGTTTGTTGGATTTGGAAGATGGCTTGGCGAACGTGTACCGTGCCTGAGCCGTGGCAAGTGGAGCAGGTAGTGGCTTTGGTACCTGCTTTTGCACCCGAGCCGTGGCAAACGTCGCATTCTTCATAGGTGGGGATGGTGATTTGGCGTTTTACGCCTGTGGCGGCTTCTTCCAGCGTGATTTCTACGCGGTAGCTGATGTCTTCGCCTTGATAATTGGGCTGGCGCGAACCGCCTGCGCCGCCAAACATTTGGCTGAAAATGTCGCCAAAATCAAAACCTTGCGCGCCGCCAAAGCCGCCGCTAAATCCTTCAAACCCGCCGAATCCACCACCAAAACCGCCTGCGCCGCCGCCCATGCCTTGTTCAAAGGCGGCATGACCAAATTGGTCGTAGGCAGCTTTCTTTTGCGGGTCGGATAGGATGTCGTAGGCTTTTTGGATTTCTTTGAATTTTTCCGCCGCTTCTTCGGGGTTGTCCAAATTGCGGTCGGGGTGATATTGCATGGTGAGTTTGCGGTAGGCTTTTTTGATGTCGCTTTCGCTGGCGTTGCGCGATACGCCGAGTGTTTCGTAAAAATCTTTGCTCATGTTTTGTGTCTTTATGTTGGTTGAATTGAACTCGGGGCTATATGGGGGAGGGGCGGTGAAAATCAAGACTTGGATAGTGGTTGTTTAATGAGCGTAGCCTGAAAATGGTGTTTGCTGATTTTCAGGCTGCCTTTGGTGTGTAGCTGCTGCGAGGCAGCCCCAAACTATAGCGCGGCAAGCAACACAATCGCCTGCGCTTCAATCGCTTCTTCGCGCCCAAGGTAGCCGAGTTTTTCGTTGGTTTTACCTTTGATGTTGACGCAGTTTTCAGGCAGCCCCAAATCGGCGGCGATGTTGGCGCGCATGGTGGCGATGTGCGGGCGTAGCTTGGGCTGTTGCGCGATAAGCGTGCTATCCACATTAACCACGCGCCAGCCTGCTTGTTGTACTATGGCATAGGCTTGGCGCAGCAGGTGGCGGCTGTCGGCGTTTTTGTGTTCGGCGGCGGTATCGGGAAAGTGTGCGCCGATGTCGTTAAGTGCGGCCGCGCCGAGCAGGGCATCGGTGATGGCGTGCAGCAGGGCATCGGCATCGGAGTGTCCTTGCAAGCCTTTGGGGTGGGGGATGTGTACGCCACCGAGAATCAGCGGGCGGTTGGGCACAAGCGGGTGAACGTCATAGCCTTGTCCGATGCGTAGGGTCATGGGGTGTCCTTTGTGGTGGGTTAGGCAGCCTGAAAAATGGTTGGGCGGTTTCAGGCTGCCTATGGGGTAGAAAATATAGATTGGGTTGAGCTGAAATGCGCTGTATGCGTTTTCAGGCTGCCTATTGCGCGATAAATAAGCTGATTATCCGTGCATCGTGGCGGTATTTTTGCGTGTGTAAAGGCAGCCTGAAATGGGCGGATGGGATGTTGCCAAAATCGCCGCCGTACACGCGAATATTGAGCCATTTGGGTTGTTGGGCAAAACGGGCAAATTGGCGCATTTCCACTTCGCTCATCTCAATATCGCGCACGTTGCCCAGCGTTTTTTCGGCATTGTGTAATGTCATGCGGGGGTGGATGCCGTTGGCAGTATGGCAGGCGGGTGATGGCGTTTCCAGCCATGTGATTTGGCTTGTGTTGTCGTCCAGCAGGGCAAAAATTTCAATGTTGTTGGGCAAGGTAATCAGGGTAATGTCGCCCACTTCGGCATCGGCTTCGCTGTTAATTTTGGCTTGCGGATGGGCGTGTTTAACTTGCGCCAACGTTTGCCCAAGCTGGATGCCCGCGATGTTGTGGGGCGTAATGACGCAGGCGTGGGCAATGGGCGCGGCGAGTAAAGCGAGAGTAAATAAGATTTTGGGGAACATGGTTTTATCCTTGCGGTGTTGGAAAAGGTCGCGTTGTTTACACTTTTTCAGGCTGCCCAGCTTTCGTTTTTTGGCTGCATGATGGTTTAGCAGCTTTCACAGATTATCAAGAACCATGCGGATTCGCCGTGCCTTTCGGCATTCTTGACAACCTGCAAAACCTGCCAAATTTGTCTGCATCCAAAATCCGAAAAGTGTAAACAACGCTGTTGATTTCTACATATAGGCAGCCTAAAAGGCGGGGTGGTGGTTTCAGGCGTAAGGCAGCCTGAAAATAGGTTTACCGCGCCAAGGGCAACGCCATACCATCGCGCCCAAGCCAGCAGCGGCAGATGGGACGAAACGCTGTTTCAGGCTGCCTATTGCGGTTCAGCCGCCAACCGCCCCGCCCAAATTCTATCCGCTGCGTCAATCGCATCCGCATCGCGCAACACGCTGTTGCCAAACCAAACCAGCGCAGGGGCGTTGCTGCTATCGTGTCGTTTGCACACGCGCTGTTCCGCGCCGTTTTCCAGCCATTGTGCGCACCAATGCGTGCTGCCCGAAACGGTGGTATGCCCGCTTTGCCATTGGTTGCGATGCGCCGCGAGCCAGTTGCGCCAAGCGGTTTGGCGTTTTTCGCCTGCGCGGCGGGCAATGGGCAAGGTGCGATTGCCCAAGCTATCGTGGTAGATAATGAGTTGCAGATTTTGCGCGGTGAAGGTTTCGGGTAAGTTAGCTTGGCAAGCGGTGAGCAGCAATAAAGCAAATAGGGCAGGGCGGTTCATCATGTTTTCAGCGATACGAAATTTACGAAATATAACATACAGCCAGAAAAGGCAGCCTGAAAAAAAGCAACGGAAAAAAGCAGGATGCGGATTGAAACAATGTTTCAAATAAGATTGACGTGGCACAAGCAAATCACAAAAAATGCGCTTGAAACAGCAAGATAAGCGTATCATAATCGCGTGATAAATTTTCTCAACAACGTTAAGGATGTAATAAAATGGCAAACAAAATCAGCAATAAAGTGGTGGTGATTGGCACAGGCGCGGTGGGCGTGAGCTATGCCTATGCCGCGCTCAACCAAGGCATTGTGGACGAATTGGTGCTGATTGACATCAACCAAAGCCGCGTGGAAGCCGAAGCCTACGATTTGCGCCACGGTGTGTTCAACGGTCCGACTTCAACCATCGTGAAAGCAGGCACTTATGCCGATTGCGCCGATGCCGACATCGTTACCATTTGCGCAGGCGTGCCACAAAAACCAGGCGAAACGCGCTTGCAATTGATTGATAACAACTTAAACGTGTTCAACAAAATTGTTGGCGAAGTGGTGAAAACGGGCTTTAAAGGCATTTTCTTGCTGGCGGCCAACCCTGTGGATGTATTGTCATATGCCACTTACAAATTCTCAGGCTTCCCCAAAGAGCGCGTTATCGGCTCGGGCACGGTGTTGGACACCGCTCGTTTGTGCGACGAGTTGTCCAAAGAGTTCAACGTTGCGCCACACAGCATCAACGCCTTTATGGTCGGCGAACACGGCGACAGCATTTTAGCCGCTTGGAGCAGCGCAACCATCGCAGGGCAATCCATCAAAGCCTATTTTGATGCGCAACCCAATGGCAAAGAGCGCATGGAACAAATCCGCTACGATGTAATGCGCGCGGCATACAAAATCATCGAAGGCAAAGGCGCAACCTACTATGGGATTGGCATGGGCTTGGCACGCATCACCCGCGCCATCTTGCGCAACGAATGTGCCATTTTGCCGATTTCTGCATTGGTGGAAGGCGAATACGGCGAGCAAGATGTGTTCATCGGCACGCCTGCGGTAATCGGCAGCAGCGGCATTGTTCGCATCATTGAACAACCTTTGGATGCCGAAGAAAAACAAAAATTTGCCGATTCCGCCAATGTGTTGCGCGGCTATCAAGAAAAAGTTCACGAATACTTGAAATAATCAAAACACAAAAAACCGCTTGGGCGATACCAAGCGGTTTTCTTATTTTCAGGCTGCCTTTTTTCAGGCTGCTTTGATACACAACAAAATAGCCAGCGACAATGCTATACACCAAACGTATTGCATTGGCTAATATCGCCCGTTTGCAAACCGCGTTGTAACCATTTTTTGCGCTCGGCAGAAGTGCCATGCGTGTAAGTATGCGGCACAGTGTAGCCTTGCGCGCGTTTTTGCAAAGTATCATCGCCCACCGCTTCCGCCGCAACATAAGCTTCTTCAATATCCCCATCTTCAAACAAACCATCTTTTTGCGCGTAATGCCCCCACACCCCTGCATAGCAATCCGCTTGCAATTCCAGTTTCACCGACAACGCATTGGCTTCTGTTTTGCTTACTTGCTGCTGCATACTGTGCACCTTGCCAATCGTGCCCAACATGGTTTGCACATGATGCCCCACTTCATGCGCAATCACATAAGCAAACGCTGCGTCGCCTTCCGCGCCAAGCTGATTTTTCATCGTGTTGTAAAACGATAAATCAATGTATAGCTTGTTATCCGCAGGGCAATAAAATGGACCTGCGCTGGCTTGCCCCGTGCCGCAGCCCGTTTGCGTAGAGCCAGAATAAATGCGCAGCACAGGCTCTTGATATGTTTTGCCCATCTTTTGGAAATACGCACCCCATACTTTTTCCGTTTCACGCAATACAACTGCGCTCAGTTTATACAACTGCTGCTCTTGTTGAGAATATTGCGGACGCTGCGTTTGTTGCTGCTGTGTATTACCAAGCTGGTTCGCCCCGCCAACCAAGCCGCTCAAATCCACCCCGTTATAAGCACCAATCAGCAAAATAATGAAACCAATAATACCAAGTGGTTTGCCACCGCCCATGCCGCCCCCGCCCGAGCTGCCGCGCGCGTCTTCAATATTGTTGCTGCCTTCCCTGTTTTGCCAACGCATAAACACTCCATTCAAGAATAAACGAAAAGCCCAAACAAAAGTTTGGGCTTAAATATTTGGTGGCCAGAGGCAGGATCGAACTGCCGACACACGGATTTTCAATCCGTTGCTCTACCGACTGAGCTATCTGGCCAAGTAAGCTGCGTATTAGAACACAATAAAACTAGTCTGTCAAACGAATAAAGAAGCCAAACCTAATTATTTCGTAATGTCCACAATTGCACGCGCTGCACGACGCGCATCCAGCAGAATCAAGCCCAGTTTCGCGCTTTCTTTGGCCGTTAAGCACAACACATTAGTGCCACCAGCCTGAATCAGCAAGGTGTAGCCCAGCTTGCCTTTAACAATAACTTGCTCCAATTCGCCGCAAGCCAATTCTTGCGTGGTGCGATTACCCAACGCCAACAATGCAGCAGACATAGCACCAACGCGGTCGGGGTCAATGTTGGCTGGCAAGAGATGCGCGATAGGCAAACCATCGGTAGAAATAACGGCAGATGCGGTAATATCAACGGAAGAACTGTTTAAGTCACTCAGTACGGAAGTTAAAAGTTGTTCATGCATTTTATATTAGTCCAATTCAAATTTTAAAAATCAACGCCTAAATTATTAGCCGCTTCAACCGTTTTATAAAGTGCGCGCACCAAAGTTACAAAGGCTTCTTTGTGTAATTGTGGTGTGCCACCTGTTACCAAAATGTATTTGGTTTCGTTTATATAGATGGGGAAGAAGGTTAATTCGCTTTGCCCTGTTGGATCGCATAAACCCCACGCGTTTTGATAAATATTGAGATTGTTTTTAATCAAAAGCGCATGACGCTCAGATAGGCGGATGGCTTCGCTGGCTAAAATAGCAACTTCTTCTGCCGCTTCATGGTTAAAACCAGAGTTTGCAAAATAAAAGCCATCGTGGTCAATCAACAATGCTTTCTGGCTATCTGATAAGTGAGGCAACAAGTTTGCCAAAGTATCATCTTGAAGCTCAAATTTTTCTTCTGGTGTGTCGCTACCATACAAAAATTCAAGGCGTTGCAAACGATAAAGCAAATTTAGTGCCGATTCAATATCGCTGGTTTCAGACCATTCTAATAATTTTTCTTGCGTAATCGTCTGTTGGCTATCTGCTTTTAAAATATTAGATAACAAAGTACGGCTGGCACTCACACTTTTGTTGGCAATGGCATAGAATGCACCAGCTGGTGTGATGTGTGGGTATAAATTTGTTTGTAATGAAAGAGTCGATTCCATGTTACACCTCTAAACCTGGGTCAATTTGAAAGAGCATAGCTGTAACGAGCTGTTTCACATCTTCTTCGTTACGTGCATCCACTTCAAACACAGGCACATTGAAACCATTTTGTGCTAAATATTTTTGGTAAACATCAATACCTGGCACGGCGCGAATATCCATTTTGGTTACACCAACCACCAAGGGGGCGGTTTTCAGCAAATCTGCAAAAGAATCTAGAAAGAATTTCAAATCTTTTAATGGGTTACCACGGGTATTATCCAGCAGCAAAATCAAGCCCATACTACCCTGGCTTAGAATGTCCCACATAAAGTCAAATCGTTCTTGCCCAGGTGTACCGTATAAATGGATTTTGGTATTTTCATCTAATTGAATTAAACCATAGTCCATGGCAACAGTAGTATAGCCTTTGCGTACGGCTGTCATATCGGATGCGCTAGCATCTGTTTGGATGGGTGGTTCATCGGATAAGGCAGCGATGGCGGTTGTTTTGCCAACGCCTACGGGGCCTGTAAAGATGATTTTATTTTCTATCAGCATAGTAATCCCTCATTCGTTATTTATTCAGCAATTTTTTCATGAGACGGCTCAATAGACCGCCTGTTTTTTGCTGTGTATGTGCTTCGTTCGCGCGCGCAGCACGTACTTGTTCTGGACGTGGTGTTGCAGATGTGTTCACAGTTGCGCGAGTGGCAGATTGTGCACTTGGCGCTTCATTCACTTGTTGCGTAATTTCCAAATAATCTGTTAGATACGTTGCAGCGATATAGTTCAAAATATCCGCCATATCCAAAGGCATCAATTTATAAAGCATATTTAAGCTAACCGATGTTTTGGTTAAGAATGCTGATAAACGCATGGCTTCTGGCAAAGGCGTTAGACGCGTTAAGTTTGGCCAGCTTTTTAATTTGAAAACAGTATTGGGATTGATTGGATGAACCAGACGTCCGTTCGCTGTCCATAATGCTACTTGCCACATGGTAGATGTAACCGTTGCATTGGCGCGGTCTTGGATGTTGTTTTCATCTGGGATGTTTTTGAGTTTGATATTGGGACGTTCTTGGCGGCATAAATCGCGCAGTTGCTCAGGAGGAACGGCAATCCACACGCGCTGCGTAGAAGGGAATATCGCCAAAATAGGCTTTTCATCAACCAAAATAGCGGTATTGCGTTGATGCGCCAAAATTTCTCTGAATGAGCCCAAGATGCCAACATGAGGATCAAAGCGAGGAATGGTTACTTCGCTGGAACGATTAGCCGAAGCTGAACGATTAGGTTGCGCTGCTTGTGCACTAGCGTTGTGCGCAGGCACTGCTGTTCCTGTGTTTGCCATATTGGGGCGAACAACCCAAATGCCATTACCTTGCAATAGGTTGCGTAGATTCAAAAAGAGCGAATCAAATTTAATGGGCTTAGGAAGATAGGGAGCCGTTACAGCAGGTGGTGATTTTGAGAAAAACACCACAACGCTGCCTGAAAAGTCGTTTTTCGCTTTTTGCCAAGTTGCCAAGCCATTTGCACCATCACCATCTACGATAACCAGCTCAGGTTTTTCGCCAGAATTCGCGCTGATTACTTCGTAATTGGTTGTGTTGTGCATTTTAAATGCCATCTTGAACATGGCTTGTTGCTGGTCGTCCATAGCTACAAACAACAACTTCACCGTTTTTACGTGGGGTAAGTCATGATTCATTTTATTAATGTCCGAATGAGCCGTTACTAAATCGTTGTAGCAGTTGGCTCATTGCCAACACTACTTCCTCAGGTAATGTTTGAACTTTTGGACGCAATTCTTGCAAGAGATTTTCCAAGCGAGTCCATTCTTCTGCGCGTTCATACAAATCAAACAAGGTGATATAAAGCTGTGATTCTTGCGGATACTCAACAATGGCGTTTTCCAGCAATTCCATTGAGTTGTCTAATTGACCATACATCAACAAGGATTCTGCTTCTTTCAAGATGCGCTCAGTAGCGGTTCTTGGTTCGGCATTGACGTCTGCTTTTTCGCTTACAAGAGCTTGGTAACGCGCTTTTTTCAGGCTGCCTCCATCAATCCATCCTTGTTGGATGCCCAAATCGCGCAAAGCAGCTTCATTGGGTGCAGCTTCTAGGCGGTCAAACACGGGGTGTTGTCCTAATGTATAACCCCAGCCAAGCATGCGTTCTTTCACTTGGCGACCATATTGTCCTAAGCTGTAATATAGATTCCACAAATGCCCTGCGAAACCGTTGATATTTTTGGCGCGATAATCCAGCGATAACGCATCAATCAACAAAGAAGCAGGTTTATCTGATTTGCGGATGGCTTTATTCATGTATTTAACCGCTGCATCGTAGCTTAAAACGTTTTTCAATAGTTTTACGCTTTGCTCGGGTTCCATAAATGCCAATACCGCACCTTTTTCATCAGTGCTTACGCCTGAAATCACGCTACGCCCAGCAACCAAAGGTTTGTGTGGTCGTTTTTTCTCGGCTTCTGCTTCTTTTTTCTTGCTGCGAACAGGTTGAACGGGTTTGGCTTCTTCCAAGCCCAAGCCTGTTTTTTCGCCAATCTCTTCGGCAGTTTTCTTAACGCTCCAGCCCAGTTTGTTTTCAGCCAATACGCGCAAACCTAGGTGATTTTCGTCAATCGCCAAGCCTTCTTTAACAAATTGCGTAATTTGTTCTTCAGAAAGCGTGTCTTGATATTGCGTTAAGGCTTCGGTGGCGGCATCAACATTTTTGGCTTGTAGCCATAGTTCAACAAGTTCGCCCGCCAGTTCGGGGTCGCGTTTAGGCGTTTTAGCAAGGTAGGCAGAAAGTGATTCCGCGGCTTTGTCAAAATAACCGAATTGTTTGTATACATTGAACTCGGTAAGCGCGTCCACGTCTTGCACGGAAACTTTGGTGTCGTCCACAACATTGGTTGTGGCAACGGTGTCCCAATCCATGTTGTCGTGTTCCGTGGTTTCTGCCGAATCGTCGTCTTCGTCATCCGTCTCTGCGTGGCGGCTGCTGCGTGCGCTGCTTGATTTTCTGCCTTTCTTGTCTGCTTGCGGTTTTTGCTTGCCTTTCAAGAAAACGATGCCAAGCACCGCCAATACTGCCACGGCAATAATACCGAGCATTATTGGATCATCCATAGCGACTCCTTGCTTCTAATTTTAATTTTAAGTAAAAATTCATCCCCGCTAATAGCAGGGAAACTGATACACTTTAACAGATAACGCCTTGCAGCTGCAATATTTTCACGTTTGTTCTGTTTAGATGTTGTAATTTTATCATGATTTTATGTATTCTTACGTTTTCGCCTTTTTAATAGGAAAACTTAACCATGATGCTAAAACGATTGCGCTGTTGGCAGCCAGAAGCTAGCGAAGAGCAGCTATCTGCGTTTATTCAAGAACATGGGATGTTGTTAGAGCTGCTGGATGAGAGCTGGCAAAAGTTTGTAAAACAGCGCGCGGAGCTTTTTCAGGCTGCCGAACCTGTTTACGAAAGCCATTATGCTGAAGGTTTTTCGGTGGATGACTTGCGCCACGAGCCTGTTAGCAATGCGGAATTGATGGCGTTTTTGAATACGTTTGACCGTGAGCGTACCCATAATGATCGCCCCTTTGGCGACCATGTTGAATACACGGAACAAGATTGGGAGATTGAAGAATAGTTTTCAGGCTGCCCAAGTTTAGTTTTTATCGCTGCGCTGGTTTTGTTTGGCGTAGCATTGCAACCGTTTTCAGGCTGCCTCAAACCTCAAAGGCAGCCTGAAAATAATTTACTCACATTAGGAGACAAACCATGACCACATTAAGCAAACTCACACTCGCCAGCGCAATCGCCTTTGCTTTGGCGGCTTGCGGACAAGGCGGCAGCTCTGCACCCGCTTCATCCGCATCAGGCTCAGCCACGCCTGTTGCAGAAAAAAGCGAAATCAAATTTGGCACCACGCCTGGCGATTTCGGCACAATGGTTACCGATAAAATCAAACCCATGCTGGAAAAACAGGGCTACAAAGTTACACTCACCGAATTCCCTGATTATGTTACGCCAAACAAGGCACTTGCCGAAGGCGCGATTGACATCAACGTTTTCCAGCACAAGCCTTATTTGGATGGCTTTAAAGCCGAGCACAATTTGGATTTAACCGAAGTGTTCCAAGTGCCTACTGCGCCTTTGGGCTTGTATTCAGGCAAGCTAACGGCGATTGACCAAGTTAAAAACGGCAGCACTGTTTCTGTGCCCGATGATCCGTCTAATTTTGCCCGCGCTTTGGTGATGTTGAACGAATTGGGCTGGATTAAGTTGAAAGACAATATTGACCCGCTCAAAGCATCCAAAGCTGACATTGCGGAAAATACTAAGAATATTAAGTTAGTAGAAATGGAAGCGGCGAACTTGCCGCGCAGTCGCCAAGATGTTGATTTTGCTATTGTAAATGGTAATTATGCTGTTTCAAGCGGTATGAATTTAACCGAAGCCTTGTTCCAAGAGCCTAGCTTTGCTTATGTGAACTGGTCTGCCGTGCGCACGGCTGATAAAGACAGCAAGTGGGTGCAAGATGTAACCGCTGCCTACAATTCAGACGAATTCAAGCAATACGCAGCACAACGTTTTGCTGGCTACAAATACCCTGCCGTTTGGGGCGATAACGCCGCGCAAAATGCTATGAAAGAAGCCTCTGCTGCTTCTGCTGCATCAGCCGCTAAATAATCGGTACAATCCATTTTCAGGCTGCCTCTGTTGTTGTTTAGATGCAGCCTGAAAACCCATCATTACACATACACACGATTTGTTAATTCAGCTTGACACTTCTTCGCGATTTGATTACATTTCGCCGCTGTGAAACGCAATGGGAAAAGTATGTTCAAAATAGTTGGCATTCAGTTGGCTGTAATCCTTGCGCTTGGCTTTATTGCTTACATCATTGGCAGTTTTCAGGCTGCCTTATCCCTATGGTTGGGTGGGTTTTCTTACTTGGTTCCCACATTTTTTTCGGTACTAATTTTAAATTTTTCGCGTTCGCCAGAATGGGCGGGCTTGGGATTTATTCTGTCGGAAGGTTTAAAAATAATACTGGCGCTGGCTTTAATGGTGGCATCATTCGCGCTCTATCGCGAAATACAATTTTTGCCCTATTTTGTTGGCTTGTTGAGCGTTAGTCATTTGGTTTTATTATTATTTTTGAAAGTTCATCGTTATGGCAAGTGAATCTATAACCCCTGCCGATTACATCAAACACCACTTACAAAATTTGACGAGCTTATCTGATGTAACCGAAGGACAAGGGCTGAAAAATATCGCTGATTTCTCGTTCATCAATATAGATTCGCTATTTTTCAGTATTGTCTTGGGTGTATTGGGTAGTTTTCTGCTTTATTGCGCAGCAAAACGCGCCACATCTGGTGTGCCAGGGCGTTTTCAGGCTGCCGTAGAGATTCTGTTTGAATTTGTGGACGATATGTGCAAAAGCATCATATCTGATGAAAAATCACGCAAAGCCGTTGCGCCTGTTGGTTTAACGTTATTTGTGTGGATTTTCTTGATGAATGCTATGGATATGCTGCCTGTGGATATGTTTCCACGCGCATTCCAAGGCATGACGGGCGAACATCATGCGCTGTTGCGTGTTGTGCCCACCGCAGATTTGAACGTTACTTTGGCGATTGCTATTAGCGTTTTGCTGATGTGTATTTATTACAGCATCAAAATCAAAACATTACGCGGCTGGGGGCATGAATTGGTTACTGCGCCATTTGGTGCAAAACTTGTGCTTGCGCCCGCCAATTTGCTGTTAAACATTATGGAGTTTTTGTCTAAAACGGTTTCGCATGGTATGCGGCTGTTTGGCAATATGTATGCAGGTGAATTGGTATTTTTGCTGATTGCCTTGCTAGGCGGTGCGTGGGCATCCACTGGCAGCGTTAGCTTGATTGATCCTGTGTTGTTTGTATTCCATATTATCGCGGGATTGGCGTGGGCAATCTTCCATATTCTCGTGATTACTTTGCAAGCGTTTATTTTTATGGCTTTGGCGTTTGTCTATATTGGGCAAGCGCACGACCATCATTAACCTTTTCTTTTCGTTGTTTTTTATCAATAGGAGTAGTAACTATGGGCTTAATTGCTATCGCATGTGGTTTGATCGTTGCCTTGGGCGCTTTGGGTGCGTCAATCGGTATCGCTATGGTAGGTTCTAAATATTTGGAATCATCTGCGCGCCAACCTGAATTGATTGGTCCATTGCAAACCAAATTGTTCTTGATTGCAGGTTTGATTGATGCCGCATTCTTGATTGGTGTTGCGATTGCCTTGCTGTTTGCCTTTGTTAATCCTTTCGGTGCTGTACAATAAACGCGACCGATTTGTTTGATTAACCCCTACAAGAGGGCAGGTAAAGTGAATTTAAATGCAACCTTAATTGCGCAAGTCATTGTCTTTTTGCTTTTATGTTGGTTTACCATGAAATTTGTGTGGCCACCTATTGCAAAAGCATTGGATGAACGCGCTGATAAAATCGCCGAGGGTTTGGCTGCTGCTGAGCGCGGAAAAAGCGATTTTGAGCAGGCTGAAAAGAAAGTTGCAGAACTCTTAACCGAAGGTCGCAATCAAGTTTCTGAAATCGTAGCCAACGCTGAAAAACGTGCTGCGCAAATTGTGGAAGATGCCAAAGCGCAAGCCCTAACCGAAGCAGCAAATATCACAGAGCAAGCAAAAGCAAACGCTGAGCAAGAAATCAATCGTGCGCGCGAAGCATTGCGCGAGCAGGTGGCTGCTTTGGCTGTTAAAGGTGCTGAATCTATTTTGCGTCGCGAAGTGGATGAGAAACAGCATGCTCAAATGTTGGGTGCCTTAAAACAGGAGTTGTAACCTTATGATAGAGTATGCAACTGTTGCTCGCCCTTATGCAAAAGCCGTGTTTGAATTGGCTCAAGAAAAAGGACAATCTGAATTGTGGCTAAGCGGGTTAGAACAGCTGGCTTGGCTGGTTCAGCAATCCAAAGTAGCTAGCTTAATTGGTTCAGTTGATTTAAGCGATTCTGAAAAAGCGTTGCAACTGATTAAATTGTTAAGCGGTTGCGATGCGGTGAAAAACGCAGAGTTCAAAAATTTCATTGATGTGGTTGCAGTTGAAAAACGATTGACTGTGCTGCCTGAAATTTTTGAACAGTACAAAACGCTTGTTTTGGCAAAAAACAATACCAAACAAGCGATTGTTTACACTGCTTATGATGTTAAGAGCGAAGGTCAGCGTGCCAAAATCATTAGTGATTTAGAGCAGCATTTTCATGTTGGTTTGCAAGCCACATTTGTTACCGAACCAGAATTGATTGGCGGTGTAAAAGTGGTTGTGGGCGACAAAATATTAGATTTGTCTATACAGGGTAAATTGCAAAATCTGTATACGACTCTGACAAATTAGGAGGATTTCATGCAGATTAATCCTGCTGAAATCAGCGATTTGCTGAAAGCTAAAATTGAAAAATTGAATACGCGCGCCGAAGAAAAAACGCGTGGTACAGTTATTTCAGTTACTGACGGTATCGTGCGTGTTTATGGCTTATCGGATGTGATGCAAGGGGAAATGTTGGAATTCCCCAATAATACATTTGGTTTGGCGATGAACTTGGAGCGCGATTCGGTTGGTGCTGTGGTGCTGGGCGAATATGAGCACATTAAAGAAGGCGACGAAGTGAAATGCACAGGTCGCATCTTGGAAGTGCCGATTGGTCGCGAGTTGGTAGGTCGCGTTGTCAATGCATTGGGTCAGCCCATTGATGGCAAAGGACCGATTAACGCAACATTAACTGCGCCAATTGAAAAAATTGCACCAGGCGTGATTGCGCGCAAATCTGTTGATCAGCCTATGCAAACGGGTTTGAAAGCCATTGATTCCATGGTGCCGATTGGTCGCGGTCAGCGCGAATTGATTATTGGCGACCGCCAAACAGGTAAAACAGCTGTTGCACTAGATGCGATTGTGAACCAAAAAGGTACTGGCGTTATTTGTATTTATGTGGCAGTGGGTCAAAAAGCATCTTCTGTTGCCAACGTTGTGCGTCAATTGGAACAGCATGGCGCGATGGAACATACTATTGTGGTTGCGGCAACTGCATCAGAAGCAGCGGCATTGCAATACATCGCTCCTTATTCAGGCTGCACGATGGGCGAATATTTCCGCGATCGTGGCGAAGATGCTTTGATTATTTATGATGATTTGTCTAAGCAAGCTGTTGCTTATCGCCAAATTTCTTTGCTGTTGCGTCGCCCACCTGGTCGCGAGGCTTACCCTGGCGATGTGTTCTATTTGCACTCTCGCTTATTGGAACGTGCCGCGCGTATTAACGCTGACGAGGTTGAAAAACTGACTAACGGCGAAGTAAAAGGCAAAACAGGTTCTTTAACCGCCTTGCCTATTATTGAAACACAGGCTGGGGACGTATCTGCATTCGTGCCAACGAATGTCATTTCCATTACCGATGGTCAGATTTTCTTGGAAACTGACTTGTTTAACTCGGGTATTCGCCCAGCTATTAACGCAGGTATTTCGGTATCGCGCGTAGGTGGAGCAGCACAAACCAAAGTCATCAAAAAACTGGGTGGTGGTATTCGTTTGGCATTGGCTCAATATCGTGAATTGGCGGCATTTGCTCAATTTGCTTCCGATTTGGATGAGGCAACGCGTAAGCAGTTGCAACATGGCGAAGTGGTTACTGAATTGATGAAACAAAAACAATTCAATACATTGAGCACGGCAGAAATGGCTTTGACTTTGTGGGCAATTAACAATGGCTCATATTCAGATGTTCCTGTTAGCAAAGCATTGGCTTTTGAGGCGGAATTTTTGAATTATGTTCGCACACAACATCCTGATACATTAAACACAATCAATGAATCAGGTGTGCTGTCTGACGAGAGCGAACAAGTTTTGGAAGGTGCAATGAAAACTTTCAAAACGTCATATAGCTATGCAGCCTGAAAATAGAGTAAAGAGGGAGTCTTAAAATGGCAGTTGGAAAAGAGATTCTTACCAAAATTCGTAGTGTGCAAAATACGCAAAAAATCACACGCGCGATGCAAATGGTATCAACCTCTAAAATGCGGAAGACTCAAGAACGTATGCGCCTTGCGCGTCCTTATGCGGATACGGTTCGTTTGGTGATGAATCGCTTGGCGCAAACGCAGGCAGACCATGGCATTAAATTGTTGGAAGAACATAAAACCAAACAACGTGTTGGCTTTATTTTGATTACAACAGACAAGGGTTTGTGCGGTGGTTTGAATGCGAACGTTCTGAAAAAATTCTTTGCACAGGTTCAGGAATATCAAGAACAAAACATTGATGTTGAGATTGTGTGTCTAGGCAGCAAGGGTTTGTTGGCTTGCCAGCGCGTCGGCTTGAATGTGATTGCTAGCGTAACCAATTTGGGTGACACGCCTAAAATGGAAACCATGCTGGGTGCATTAACAGAAATTTTCCAGCGTTATGAGCAGCATCAATTGGATGTGATTCATTTGGTAAGCTCTCATTTTGTGAACACCATGAAACAAGAGCCGCGCTCAGAGATTTTGTTGCCCATTGGCGAATCTGTGTTTCATGAAGATGATAGCAAGCAACGAAATTGGGATTATCACTATGAGCCGAGCCCAATTGCTGTGTTGGAATATTTGGTTAGACGTTATTTAGAGTCTGTGGTTTATGAAGCATTAAGCGAGAACATGGCGGCAGAACAAGCTGCGCGAATGGTGGCAATGAAAGCTGCTACTGATAACGCAGGCAACGCCATTAAAGAGCTTCGCTTGGTGTACAACAAATCGCGCCAAGCAGCGATTACTACAGAATTGTCAGAAATTGTGGCAGGTGCAGCAGCCGTATAAGGCAGCCTGAAAATGCCCAAATAAGGTTAGGATGCGATAATGAGCCAAGGCAAAATCGTACAAATTATTGGTGCTGTGGTGGACGTTGAATTTCCACGGGATGCTATTCCCCATATCTATAATGCACTGAAACTGGTTGATGTTGATTTGACGCTTGAAGTGCAACAACAGCTGGGCGATGGTGTTGTACGTACCATTGCAATGGGTGCAACAGATGGTTTGAAACGTGGTTATGCAGTAGAAAATACTGGTGCCCCGATTACCGTTCCCGTGGGCACTGCCACTTTGGGGCGCATTGTGGATGTATTGGGAAAGCCCGTAGATGAAGCAGGTGCAATTGATGCTACCCATGCGCGCGCCATTCACCAACTTGCGCCCAAATTTGATGAGCTATCCAGCGCAACAGAATTGCTAGAAACAGGCATCAAAGTGATTGATTTGCTTTGCCCCTTTGCCAAAGGCGGTAAAGTGGGCTTGTTCGGTGGTGCGGGCGTAGGCAAAACCGTAAACATGATGGAGTTGATTAACAACATCGCCAAAGCGCATAGTGGTTTGTCTGTGTTTGCTGGTGTGGGCGAACGCACACGCGAAGGTAATGACTTCTACCACGAGATGAAAGAGTCTAACGTGTTAGACAAAGTGGCGATGGTGTATGGTCAAATGAATGAGCCGCCAGGCAACCGTTTGCGCGTTGCTTTGACTGGCTTGACCATGGCAGAGCATTTCCGCGATGAAAAAGACGAAACAGGCAAAGGGCGCGATGTGTTGTTCTTTGTAGACAATATTTATCGCTACACGCTAGCGGGTACAGAAGTATCTGCGCTGCTGGGTCGTATGCCTTCTGCGGTGGGTTATCAGCCGACATTGGCGGAAGAAATGGGGCGCTTGCAAGAACGCATTACTTCTACGCAAACTGGCTCAATCACTTCTATTCAAGCCGTGTATGTGCCAGCTGATGACTTGACTGACCCATCGCCTGCGACAACATTTGCACACTTGGATGCAACAGTTGTGTTAAGCCGTGATATTGCATCGTTGGGTATTTATCCTGCGGTTGATCCATTGGATTCCACTTCTCGCCAACTTGATCCTATGGTCTTGGGACAAGAGCATTATGATGTGGCGCGCGGTGTGCAAGCAACATTGCAAAAATACAAAGAATTGCGCGATATTATTGCTATTTTGGGCATGGACGAATTGTCTGATGAGGATAAATTGACTGTGGCGCGTGCACGTAAAATCCAACGTTTCTTGTCGCAGCCGTTCCATGTTGCCGAAGTGTTTACAGGCTCTCCTGGTAAATACGTTTCTTTACGCGACACAATTGCTGGCTTTAAAGCCATTCTAAACGGCGAATATGACCACTTGCCTGAGCAAGCCTTCTACATGGTAGGCGGTATTGAAGAAGCCGTTGAGAAAGCAAAAACCTTAAACTAAGGAGATGGGCATGAGTGTCATGCGCGTAGAAGTAGTCAGCAATGAAGAGCATATCTACTCGGGCGAAGCCAGCTTTGTGGTCGTGCCAACAGTGAGTGGTGAGCTTGGCATTTATCCGCGACATGAGCCAATTATGAGCTTAGTTCGTCCAGGTGCTTTGCGTTTAACTGTGCCCAATTCTAGCGAAGAAGTGTTGGTGGCTGTATCAGGCGGTGTATTGGAAGTGCAGCCTGATAAGGTAATGGTGCTGGCGGATATTGCTGTTCGCAGCACCGAGCTGGATACGGCTCGCGCAGAAGAGGCAAAACGTGCAGCGCAAGAATGCTTGGCGAGTGCGAAGCAGTCTAACGATAGCGAGGCACAAGCCAAGGCACATGCGGCATTAGCGGCTGCGATTGCCGAGTTGAAAACATTGGATTATCTGCGAATCCATAAAAAATGATTCAAGAATAAAAAGCCACCCGTTAAGGGTGGTTTTTTTGTGGGCTGCACTTGTATTTGAGGCAGCCTGAAAATCAGTTCAAAGCTCATCATGCAAGCAACTGCAACTGTTTTGCTATCAAAGCACAAAATAAAGCTCCCAAGAAAATCTCTGGAGCTTATTCCATTTTCAGGCTGCCTTAGCACAAGCAATATAGGCAGCCTGAAAACCATCAACAGCTTGATTGGCTTACACCAATCGTCCGTGGCATTGTTTGTATTTTAAGCCGCTGCCGCAAGGGCAGGGGTCGTTGCGGTGGGTGGTGATGCCACGCGCTTCCAACGCATCGGGGAAGTATTGTTTGTCTTCTTCGGTTGGGTTGGCGGGGTCAAATGCGCCATTTTCCACGTTTGACCATGTATGAGGCGCAGCATTTTCAGGCTGCATCATGCTTTCGGGTTCGGGCTGATGCTGCTGAATTTGTGCGCTCACCAAAATGGATGTGGCGTTGTATTGAATGCTGTGCCACAAATTTTGGAACATGGTAAAGGCTTCGCGTTTGTATTCCTGCTTGGGATCTTTTTGCGCGTAGCCACGCAAGCCGATGCCTTGGCGCAGGTAGTCCATCGCCGCAAGGTGTTCACGCCATTGCGTGTCCACTACTTGCAACACCACGCTGCGCTCAAAGTTGTTGAACACTTCATCGCCCACCAAATCTTTTTTGGCTTGGTATTCGGTATCCACTTGCGCCAGAATGCGCTCTTTCACGTCTTCGTTTTCTAGCGTGTTGTCTTCTTTGAGCCAGCCTGAAACGTCCACATGAACATTAAACTCGCCTGCCAATTTTTCCATCATGGCGGGAATGTCCCATTGCTCTTCCATACTGTCGGCAGGCATATACATATCTACGATGCCGCCAATCACGCTGGCACGCCATTCTTTCACCAATTCGCTGATGTTTTTGCTGCCCAAAATTTCGTTGCGTTGGTGGTACAGCACGCGGCGTTGGTCGTTGGCTACGTCGTCGTATTCCAACACTTGCTTACGCATATCAAAGTTGCGCCCTTCCACTTTGCGTTGGGCGTTTTCAATTTGGCGCGTCAAAATATTGGCTTCAATTGCCACACCAGGCTCAGGCGCTAGGCGATTGAGAATGGCAGCGGCGCGATCAAGCGCGAATAGGCGCAATAGCGGGTCTTCAAACGATAGATAGAATCGGCTTGACCCTGGGTCGCCTTGTCGCCCTGCGCGTCCGCGCAATTGGTTGTCGATGCGGCGGCTTTCGTGGCGCTCGGTGCCGATGATGTGTAAGCCGCCTGCTTCCATAACGGCTTTGTGTTCGGCTTCCCAAGAATCTTCCAAGGCTTTGATTTGCGCTTGTTTTTGCTCGTCTGATAGGGTTTCATCGGCGCGGATGGCGTCGGCTTGGTGTTGCACATTGCCGCCGAGAACGATGTCGGTGCCGCGCCCTGCCATATTGGTGGCAACGGTAATCATTTTGGGCTTGCCTGCTTGGGCAACAATCAGCGCTTCGCGCTCGTGTTCTTTGGCGTTCAATACGTTGTGCGGCAAGCCTTCGCGTTTAAGCAAATGCGACACCAGTTCGGAGTTTTCAATGGTGGTTGTGCCGACTAACACAGGCTGTCCACGCTCGTAGCAATCTTTGATGTCTTTGATAACGGCTTCGTATTTTTCTTCGGCGGTGCGGAAGATTTGGTCGTTAAAGTCTTTGCGTTGGATGGGCTTGTTGGTGGGGATGATAACGGTTTCCAAGCCGTAGATGGATTGGAATTCGTAGGCTTCGGTGTCTGCCGTGCCCGTCATGCCTGATAGCTTGGTGTATAGGCGGAAGTAGTTTTGGAAGGTGATGCTGGCAAGGGTTTGGTTTTCCTTTTGCACTTCCACGCCTTCTTTGGCCTCTACCGCTTGGTGCAAGCCGTCTGACCAGCGGCGCCCGTCCATCAAGCGTCCTGTGTGTTCATCCACAATCACGATTTCAGGCTGCCCTTCTTCGTTGGGTTTCACTACATAATGTTGATCACGATGGAATAGGGTATGGGCGCGCAGCGCCGCCATCAGGTGATGCATCAGCATGATGTTGTTTGAGGCGTAGAGCGATTCGTTTTCTTGCAGCAAGCCCAGTTGGGTGAGAATTTGCTCGGCGTGTTCGTGCCCTTGCTCGGAAAGCACGACTTGCATATTTTTTTCGTCCACCCAGTAGTCGCCTTCGGGGCTGTCTTCTTTTTCCTGCGGCGTGAGATGGGCGGGCACTTGGTTCATGATTTGGTACAGCTCAATGTTGTCATCGGCTTGCCCTGAAATGATGAGCGGCGTGCGCGCTTCATCGATCAGGATGCTGTCCACTTCGTCCACTACGGCGAAATTGAGCTCGCGTTGCACTTTATTGTAGATGTCGTCCACCATGTTGTCGCGCAGGTAGTCAAAGCCGAATTCGTTGTTGGTGCCGTAGGTGATGTCGCTGCCGTAGGCTTGTTGGCGGTGGAATGAATCCATGTTGCTCAAAATAACGCCAACGCTTAATCCGAGGAAATTATAAAGCGGGCGCATGATGCCTGCGTCGCGCTCGGCGAGATAGTCGTTCACGGTTACAACGTGTGCGCCTTTGCCTGACAGGGCGTTCAGATAAACGGGCAGCGTGCCAACAAGGGTTTTACCTTCGCCTGTGCGCATTTCGGCGATTTTGCCGTCGTGCAGCACCATGCCGCCGATGAGTTGGACATCAAAATGGCGCATACCCAGGATGCGCGATGAAGCTTCGCGGCAAACGGCGAATGCTTCGGGAAGGATGTCGTCTAGGGTTTCGCCGTTGGCGAGACGTTGTTTGAATTCTGCGGTTTTTGCTTGCAGTTGTTCGTCGCTGAGAGCTTTAATTTGGTCTTCCAGGCTGTTGATTTTGGAGACGATTTTTCGGTAATGTTTGAGCAGGCGGTCGTTGCGGCTGCCGAAGATTTTTTTGGCGATTTTGGTTAGCATTTATGGGTTTCCTTTGTGCGCTGGATTGCGGCAAATAGGGCGAATTCTATCATAGGCTGCTTATTTGGTGGCAGGTGAGATTGGTTTAAAGCAAGTGGGGTGCAGAAATGTGGGGTTTAACGTTTCTTTACGGTGTGGGGCAGCCTGAAAATGGGTTTTGGGATGCTGGTTTTGCGTTGTGGGGACTTGCCTTGCTTGTTTTCAGGCTGCATCAATGGTGATATAGGCTGCAAAGGGTTGGGCTGCGTGGCGTGGTGTGCGGTGCAACGCGCGAGAATGGCGAATGGGTTGGATGCGGGGATTGGGTTTTGCTGAAACTGGTTGCGTTCGTTTTCAGGCTGCCTTTTAGGGGCGATGTGTTGTTTTATTGGTTTTTTCTGCTGTGTTTTTGTGTTGGCGCAAATTTTTTTTGCTAGATGGGGTAACTGGGGATGTTAGTTTTCGTTAAAATAGGTTTGTAGTGTTATGTAGTTTCTTGTTAACCGTTTTTTGATAAGGAGTTTTGCTATGCCGATGAGTCATCAGTTGCAACCGTTTGAACAGGTGGATTTGGGGGATAAAAAGGATAGTTTGAAAGTGTTTGAAGAGGCAGTAATGAAATATCGGGGGGCGGTGTCGCAGGAGGATAATGATCGTGCACCGTTGCCTGCGGATTATCCTTATGAGGAGCGGATGAGCCGTCGGCTTTATGAGGCGGAAAAGGAGAAATTGCAGATTGAGCTGTTGAAGGTGCAAAGCTGGGTGAAGGATAGCGGGCAGCGGATTGTGAGCTTGTTTGAGGGGCGCGATGCGGCGGGCAAGGGTGGAACGATTAAGCGTTTTATGGAGCATTTGAACCCGCGTGGCGCGCGCATTGTGGCGTTGGAAAAACCAACGGAAGTGGAACGCGGACAATGGTATTTTCAGCGTTATATTCAAAATTTGCCCACCGCGGGCGAGATGGTGTTTTTTGACCGCTCTTGGTACAACCGCGCAGGGGTGGAGCGCGTGATGGGGTTTTGCACGCCGCAGGAATATTTGTTGTTTATGCGCCAAACGCCTGAATTGGAGCGGATGCTGATTGATAGCGGGCTGCATCTGTTTAAATTTTGGTTTTCGGTGTCGCGGGAGGAGCAACTGCGGCGGTTTGTGTCGCGCTATTCCGACCCGTTGAAGCATTGGAAATTGTCGCCTGTGGATGTGCAATCGCTTGACCGTTGGGATGCTTACACGGAAGCGAAAAACGCAATGTTTTTCCACACGCATAACAAAAATTCGCCGTGGGTGATTATTAAATCGGACGACAAAAAACGGGCGCGGCTTAATTGCATTCGCTACTTCTTATATGCGTTGGATTATCCAAACAAGGATTGGGACGCGATTGGCGAGCTGGACGAACTTTTGGTTACGCAGCCTGATATGAATGCGGTGGCGCAGGAGCGGGGGTAGTTTGAAAGAGAAAGGCAGCCTGAAAATGTGGTGAATCTGTTTTAGCTTCGCTGAAACTTGTTCCGCCCGTTTTCAGGCTGCCTTTTGGGTATTGGTAACACAGTGGCGGTAAACTTTATTTTGCAAGGCTTTAAGTATCGCCGAATAACCATTGTGCAAATAAATAGGCAGCCTGAAAACGCCATAAACCGTTTTCAGGCTGCCTAATTTAATGGTTCACAACTATACGCGCTGTTTCAACCCAGCCACCGCTGCCATCGCCAGCAGCAACACAATCGCCGAGCCAAAATACAATTGATTTTTTTGCCAACCTGCATCCAGCAGCATCCCCACCAACACAGGCGAAGTCATAGAGCCAATCCGCCCCACGCCAATCGCCACGGAAACGCCCGTGCTGCGAAAATCCGCTTCCCACAGCGCAGGGTTAATGGTGTACAAGCCTGCGATACAGCCATTGGACAACGCGCCCAACACCACCGCCAGCACCAAAGCCAGTGACAAATTCGCCGTGGCGGGCACAAATGCACACACCGCAGCCGCTGCCAAGCCTGCAAACGCCATCAACATCGTGCGTGCGCCCCAGCGGCTCACCAAAAAGCCAAACAGCAGCGAACCCGCCGCGCCGCCAATGGAAATCGCCATGCCCACCGTTTGGCTTTTCGCCTTGCTCATGCCCGCTTCTTCCAGCAGCGCAGGTGTCCACGAGCTGATGAAGTAATACGCCGCGGTAACCGTGATAAACGCCAACCAAATCAACAACGTGGTACGCAAATAATCCGCCTGAAACAAGCGCAACACCGACACGCCGCCCGCACGATGATTTTGCTCGGGAAATGCCCAATCGCCGTGCAAGCCCATTTTCGCCGCAATCGCATCCAAGCGCGCTTTGGCGTTGGCAGGACGGCGGTTGAGCAAATAATCCACGCTTTCAGGCAGCAGTGCCACCAGCGCCACAAACGCAATTGCCGTCAGCACCGCGCCCACCAAAAACACCGAGCGCCAGCCATACTGCGTTTGCAGCATCACCGCCGACATCCCGCCCACCATCGCGCCAATGCCAAAGCCCGACGCATAAATCGCAATCGCCAAACCATGCCATTTTTTGTTGGCATATTCGCTCACCAACACATTAGTGCAAGGCAAAATGCCGCCTACGCCAAAGCCCGTCAGCAAGCGCGAAACCGCCAGCCATTCAATAGAATGCGACCACACCGTCAGCAGCATCCCCGCCGCAGACAGCAAAACCGACAGCATCAACACAGGGCGTCGCCCCAATTTATCCGCCAGCGGCCCAAGCAGCAGCGAGCCCACCGTCATCCCCATAAAGCCCGCGCTCATCAACGAACCAATCTGCTTGCCCGTTAAGCCCAGCTCGCTTTGAATGCTTTTGGCGGTAAACGCCACCGCCAGCACATCAAAGCCATCCAGCATATTCAGCACCACCGCCAAAATCACCACCAGCCATTGAAAGCTCGTCATCGGGCGTTGTTGAATTTGTTGTTTTAAATTCATTTGTATTCCTCTTGATTACGATTCGGCAGCCTGAAAAACCTTATCATCAGGCAGCCTGAAAGCCATATTAACAAAACTAAACAAACTATAACCAAGCCGCAACAAAAACACAAATCCGAAAAATACGCATCAGCCATGAAAACAATTCATACGTAAAGCCATCAGGCAGCCTGAAAAGGCATTACAATTTGCCCGTTTGGCGTTTTCATCATTCGCCAAAACAACATTTATTCATACAAAACCCCTTTTCAGGCTGCCCATCGCCACCCAAACCACAAAGCCCCACATCCCATGATTAACCTGCTTATCATCGCCCACGAAACACTCGGCAGCGCCTACACCGCCCTTGCGCAACACATCCTGCCCAACAACCATTTTGACCACATCCATCAACTGCACGTTCAGCCCGATGACGACCACGCCAGCATCATCCAATACGCCCAAGCGCATCTGGCGCGCACCCACGCCCCGCACGGCACGCTCATTCTCACCGACATCTTCGGCGCAACCCCCTGCAACGCCGCATTAAAACTAGTCGTTCCGCAGCAAACCAGCATGATTACAGGGCTCAACGCCCCCATGCTCATCAAAGCGCTTGCCTATTCCGAGCGCAGCACCGACCTCGCCAGCTTCACCGAAACAGTCAAACAAGCAGGCATCAATGGCATACTTGCGTTTAGCGAAACGCCCAATGGTTGCATTAAGGCAGCCTGAAAACAGCAATCGCGTTTCAGGCTGCCATTTAGTGCATCCAAAGGCAGCCTGAAAACCCGTCCCAGTCATTTTCAGGCTGCCTGATTAGCCAAGCAGTCTGAAACGCACGCCCGCACATTCACACAGGAAGCCCCATGCAAACCCAAACTCTCACCATCATCAACAAACTTGGCTTGCACGCCCGCGCATCCAGCAAATTCGTTCAAACTGCCGCCCAATACCAAAGCGAAATCTGGGTGAGCAAAGGCGAAAAACGCATCAACGGCAAAAGCATCATGGGCTTGATGATGCTCGCCGCCGCCCAAGGCAGCGAAATCCAAATTGAAGCCAATGGCGCAGACGAAGCGCAAGCCATCCAAGCGCTCGCCGCGTTGATTAACGACTATTTTGGCGAAGGAGAATAAGCATGCTCGTTATCCACGGCTATTCGGCAGGCAGCGGCATCGCCATTGGGCGCGCCCACCTCATCCGCCGCAACACATCCGAAGTCTCGCAAAACAGCCTAGACGAAGCTGAAATCCCCGCCGAAGTCGCCCGCTTTGAAACCGCCGTCAAAACCACCCGCAAGCAGCTGGAACACATCCGCAGCAACATCCCCGAAAACGCCCCCACCGAGCTGGGCGCATTCATCTCGCTGCACCTGATGCTGCTCACCGATGCCACCCTGTCTCGCGAACCCATTGATATTATTGAAGAACAACATATCAACGCTGAATGGGCGTTAAAAATCCAAAGCGAACGTCTCGCCCAACAATTTGACGAAATCGATGACGAATACCTGCGCCAGCGTAAACAAGATATGCTGCAAGTGGTGGAGCGCATTCAAAAAAATCTAATCGGGCAAAGCACCGAACTCAACCTAGAAGGCACGCTGCTGGACGACATCATTCTCATCGCCCACGACCTATCCGCCGCCGACACCATCCATTTCAAAGACCAACGCATTGAAGGCTTTGTAACCGACATGGGCGGACCCACCAGCCACACCGCCATTCTTGGACGCAGCCTGAATATTCCATCCGTTATCGGGTTGGGCGCCGCGCGGCGGCTGATTCGCGAACACGAATGGGTGATTGTGGATGGCATCAGCGGCACACTCATCATCGCTCCTGATGAACTGGTGCTTGCTCAATATCGCCATCAACAAAAAAGCTACCGCAGCCAACAACGCGCGCTCAACAAGCTCAAAAAAACTGCCGCCCAAACCCAAGACAACGAAGAAATTGAACTGCTTGCCAACATAGAAAGCAGCGAAGACATCAAAGCCCTGCACCAATTTGGCGCCGACGGCGTAGGGCTGTTGCGCAGCGAATTTCTCTTTCTCAACCGCGATGCCCCGCCCGATGAAGACGAGCAATACCGGTTCTACACCGACATCATCAAAAAACTCAAAGGCAAGCCGCTCACCATCCGCACCGTTGATTTAGGCGTGGACAAAAATCCACGCTGGTTTGGCAGCAACAGCAGCCCCAACGCCAGCCTAAACCCTGCGCTCGGGCTAACTGGCATCCGTTTGAGCCATGCCGAGCCCATCGTGTTTCGCACCCAACTGCGCGCCATTCTTCGCGCCGCTGTTCACGGCAAAATCAAAATCATGTTCCCCATGGTCGCCAGCCTGTCCGAACTCAAACAAAGCCTGATTCATCTGGACACCGCCAAAAAACAACTTGCCGAGCGCAACGAAGCCTACGGCGAGACGGAAATCGGCTGCATGATAGAAATCCCCTCCGCCGCGCTTACCGTGTCCAGCCTGCTCAAACACGCCGATTTCATCTCCATCGGCAGCAACGACCTCATCCAATACACCCTATCCGTGGACAGAAACGACGACAGCGTCAGCTATCTTTACCAGCCCGCCCACCCCGCCGTGCTCAAACTGCTCGCCCACATCATCCGCACCGCCAACCGCCTAGGCAAACCCGTGTCGCTGTGCGGCGAAATGGCAGGCGACCCCAGCTTCACACGGCTACTGCTCGGGCTAGGGCTGCGCACCTTCTCCATGAACATCGCCAATTTGCTTACCATTAAAGACGCAGTTCTACGCAGCCACAGCGAGCAACTGGAAAGCGACATCCTGCGCCTGATGCGCAACGAAGACCCCGATAAATCCGATGCCTTGTTAAAAAAGCTCAACAGCATTGAATACGGCGAACAGCATTAAGGCAGCCTGAAACGAGTTTTTCGTTTTCAGGCTGCCTTTGGCGTACCGCACTCAATGTTCAGGCTGCCTTTTAAACCCATCATCAACCACAACGCGTTAAGACAATAAACATTTGAACGCATCAAGCTGACTGATATTCTCGCCCCCAAAGGCAGCCTGAAAACACAAAAAAAGGACAACCGCAAAGGCTGTCCTTCTTTATCAAGCAAATTACGCTTCTTGTTTACGAGCAGGCAATTTTTCTTTAATACGCGCTGCTTTACCAGTCAAGCCACGCAAGTAATACAATTTCGCACGGCGCACATCACCGCGACGTTTCACTTCAATTTTTTCCACGTTAGGCGAATACAATTGGAAGGTACGTTCAACGCCTTCGCCGCTAGAAATTTTGCGAACGATAAAGTTGCTGTTTAAGCCACGGTTGCGACGCGCAATCACCACGCCTTCATACGCTTGCAAACGGCTGCGGTTGCCCTCAACCACGCGCACAGACACCACAACAGTATCGCCTGGCGCAAATTCAGGGATTTGTTTGTTCAAACGAGCAATTTCTTCTTGCTCTAACTGTTGGATTAAATTCATGATTTTTCCTTAATATAATATGGATTATGCCTGTTGCTCTTGTTCCAAACGGATTTTCTGCAAGAGATGGGCTTCCTGTGGGAGTAAACAACGCGCATCCAAAAGCTCGGGACGGCGTTTCAACGTGCGGCGCAGCGATTGTTCCAATCGCCATTCCGCTATCAGCGCATGATTGCCCGATTTTAAAACTTCGGGAACGCTCATGCCCTGAAATTCTGTGGGGCGCGTGTAGTGCGGACAATCCAGCAAACCATTAGCAAATGAATCTTGCTCGGCAGACGCGCTATCGCCCAACACATTGGGCAGCAAGCGAAGCACAGCATCCATCAGCATCATCGCGGGCAGCTCGCCACCCGACACCACAAAATCGCCAATGCTGATTTCTTCATCCACGCTGGTTTGCAACACGCGCTCGTCAATGCCTTCATAACGACCGCACAGCAGCACCAAATTATCCAAGCGCGATAATTCCTGCACTTTGGTGTGGTTCAGTGGCGCGCCTTGCGGGCTTAAATACACCACTCGGCTGTTTTCAGGCTGCCCTGTGTAATGCTGTTTGGCTTCATCAATGGCAGCCTGAATGGGTGCAGCCATCATAATCATGCCCGGTCCGCCACCAAATGGGCGGTCATCAATATAGCCGAGTTTGTTGTCGGCAAATTGGCGGGGATTGATGGCAGCAAATTGCCATAGATTTTGTTTGAATGCGCGTCCTGTTACGCCGTATTCGGTGATGCTGCTAAACATCTCGGGAAAAAGCGTAATGGCTTGAATAAACATCAGTAATCCAAGCCCCAGTCGCAAGTGATTTGGCGATTTTCGTTGTCCACGTGGTCAATAAATTGCTCAACGAATGGAATGAGTTTTTCGCCGTACTCGCCGCGCACGATTAAAATATCGTGCGCGCCTGTTTCCATGAGATTAACGACTTTGCCAAGGCTGATGCCGTCGCGGTTTTTGACTACCATGCCGACTAAATCTGCCCAGTAGTATTCGCCATCTTCGGTGGGTTCAAACTGGCTGCGAGAGACTTCTATGGTGTAGCCGCGCAAGAGAGCGGCTGCATCGCGGTCGTTGATGTGGGCGAGTTTGACTTGCAATTCGTCGCCTGCAATTTTGCCGCTTTCTACTTCGGCGAGAATGTGCTCTTCGCCTTTGCTTAAACGCCATTGTGGGTAGTCTAATAGGCTATCGGTGTATTCGGTGTTGGATTGGACTTTTATCCAGCCTTTGATGCCGAATGCGCCTTTGATGTAGCCCATTGCTACCCAGTTTTGCGTGTGGCTCATGGCGTGGAAATTAGGCGGCGGCTTTTTGTTCTGCTACCAATTTGGCAACGGCATCGCTCACTTGTGCGCCGTTGGCAACCCAGTGGTTCAGGCGGTCGGCGTGGATGCGGATGCGCTCTTGTTTTTCGTTGGCAACGGGGTTGTAGAAGCCTACGCGCTCAATAAAGCGACCATCGCGGCGGGCTTGTTTGTCGGCGGCAACGATGTAGAAAAATGGACGTTTTTTTGAGCCACCACGGGCTAAACGGATTACTACCATGTTTGGGATTCCTTGTTTGGGAAAGTTGTGAATATGGAAAACCGCGCATTTTAGTGGATTTTCTTGGGTTTAGGCAAGTGTTTATTTTGGATGTTGGGGGGCAGTATAATGCGGGTTTTATTGTTTTCAGGCTGCCTGAAAGGGGTTTGGTTATGCGTCCGTTGGTGTGTGAAATTCGGTTGAATCATTTGCGCGATAATTACAAGTTTTTAAAATCGCTGCATGGGGGGAAATTGTTGGCGGTGGTGAAGGCGAATGCTTATGGGCATGGTGCGGTGCAGTGTGCGCGGGCGTTGCACAATGTGGCGGATGGCTTTGCGGTGGCGTTTTTGGAGGAGGCGATTGAGCTGCGCGAGGCGGGGGTTACCAAGCCGATTGTGTTGTTGGAGGGGGTGTTTCAGGCTGCCGATTATGCGGTGGTGCAGGAGTATCGTTTGTGGCCAGTGGTGCATTGTCAGGCGCAGCTGGAGAGTTTGCTGGCGTTTGATTGGCGCGAGCCTGCGACGGTGTGGCTGAAAATGGATAGTGGCATGCACCGCGTGGGCTTTTTTCCGCACAATTATGCGGCGGCGTTTGCGGCGTTGCGCCAGAGCGATAAGGTGGGCGAGATTGTGAAGATGTCGCATTTTGCGTGCGCGGATGAAGCGGACGATGGAATCACACAGATGCAGTTGGAAGCATTTGATTTGGCGTGCGAAGGGCTGGAAGGCGCGGAGAGTTTGGCGAATTCGGCGGCGGTGATGGCGCATCCTGCGGCGCGACGCGATTGGGGACGGGCGGGATTGGCGTTGTATGGCGCAGACCCGTTTGGAGCGTTTTCAGGCAGCCTGAAACCTGTTATGCGTTTGAAAAGCCAAGTGTTTTCGGAGCGGGTGTTGCAGCCGCATGAGCCGATTGGCTATGGGGCTTCGTTTTATACCAAGCGTTCCACGCGGGTGGGCTTGGTGGCGGGCGGTTATGCGGATGGTTATCCGCGCCGCGCGGGGAACGATACGCCAGTGGCGATTGATGGGGTGCGCAGTCGTTTGATTGGGCGGATTTCTATGGATATGCTAACGGTGGATTTGCAGCAGGCGAATATGGGCGTGGGCAGCGAAGTGGAATTGTTTGGCGATGTGGTGAACGTGAACGAAGTGGCGGCGGCAGCGGGAACGGTGGCTTATGAGATTTTGTGCAATGTGAAGCGGGCGAGAAAGATTTATTTGGGCGGCGAGCTGAAAGGCTGAAACAGGTTTTCAGGCTGCCTTTGGTGGCGCGCAAGGCAGCCTGCGTAGCGAAGCGGAGTTGCGAAGCTAAAATGGGCGACGGCTTGGCGAATGGATAAATATGGGGCGAAACAACGTCTTGCATTCGCGTTTATTGGGCAATCATGGCACAATGCGCTGTTTTCAGGCTGCCTTGGGAGCAGTTTGCAAATAATCGGCAGCCTGAAAACGATTTCAAAGGATTTAAACCATGCTTAAACATTCTTTTCTTGCCGTTGCCATGCTGATTTTGCTTGCCGCTTGCGCGAGCGATGGCGGTTCTAAAAACCCCGCGATGAAAGCCATCGGCAGCTGGAAAGAAATCGGCAAAATCAACGATGGCAATATTGATGTTTCCTACGACACAGGCAGCCTGAAACGGCAGGGCAACACCGCCACGCTCACCGATCGCAAATATGTTCACAAGCCGAGCAAAGAAAACTACCGCAACACGCCCGAATACAAATACGCCATCAGCCAATGGGCGTTTCAATGCGACACGCGCAATTTCCGCATCACGCAAGCGCAGTTTTTTAACGACAAAGGCGCATCGCTTGCCAAGCATCAATATTCTGCCAGCCAAACGCGCTATGAAAGCGCATTGCCCGACACCCCTGCCGCCAGTTTGTTGAACATCGCTTGCGCCCCGCAAACCGCCGCGAAGAAATAACCAAATACCCATAGGCAGCCTGAAACGCCGTATCCGTTTTCAGGCTGCCCTTGTTATCCTTTTTACCCTTTTGTTCACATTGAGAACCAATCATGTCTAACCTAATTGTTTACAACACACTCACCCGCCAAAAAGAACCGTTTACTCCGCTCAATCCCGAAAACGTGCGCATGTATGTTTGCGGCATGACCGTGTATGACTACTGCCACTTGGGGCACGCCCGCGTGTTGGTGGTGTTTGACATGATTGCTCGCTGGCTGCGCCAACACGGCTATCCGCTGACCTACGTTCGCAACATCACCGACATCGACGACAAAATCATCGCCCGCGCCAACGAAAACGGCGAAACCATCGGGCAGCTCACCGAGCGCTTCATCCAAGCCATGAACGAAGATTCCGACGCGCTGGGCGTGCAGCGCCCCGACGTAGAACCCAAAGCCACCGAACACATCGCCCAAATGATTGCCATGATTGAGCAGCTGATTGCCAACGGCAAAGCCTATGCCGCCGATAATGGCGATGTTTACTATGCCGTGCGCGAATTCCCTGCCTATGGGCAATTATCGGGCAAATCGTTGGACGACTTACGCGCAGGCGAGCGCGTGGAAGTGGACGGCTTCAAGCGCGATCCCTTGGATTTTGTGTTGTGGAAAGCCGCCAAGCCCGAAGAGCCGCATTGGCAAAGCCCTTGGGGCAACGGACGACCAGGCTGGCACATTGAATGCTCCGCGATGGGCGGCGAACTGTTTGGCGACACATTTGACATCCACGGTGGCGGCGCAGATTTGCAATTTCCCCACCACGAAAACGAAATCGCCCAAAGCTGCGGCGCGCACCACGGCATTTGCGGCGAACACGCGCCGCACGTTGCCAACAAAATCATTGACAGCCACGTCAAATATTGGCTGCACAACGGCTTTATCCGCGTGGACAACGAAAAAATGTCCAAATCGCTGGGCAATTTTTTCACCATCCGCGACGTGCTGAAAAAATACGATGCCGAAGTGGTGCGCTTTTTCATTTTGCGCGCGCACTACCGCAGCCCGCTCAATTATTCCGATGCGCATTTGGACGATGCCAAACACTCGCTCACCAGCTTGTATAACGCCTTGGGCAATGTCGCCCCTGCCGCCTTCGCATTAAGCGAAAACGCCAACGACTACACCCGCCGCTTCTACGCCGCGATGGACGACGATTTTGACACCGTCAAAGCCGTTGCCGTGTTGTTTGAATTGGCAAAAGAAATCAACAAAACCCAATCTGCCGAACTTTCAGGCTGCCTGAAAGCGCTGGCAGGCGTACTCGGCTTGTTGCAACGCGCGCCCAACGAATTTTTGCAAAGCGGCGCAGCGGACAACGGCTTATCAGCAGACGCGATTGAAGCGCTGATTGCCCAACGCAACCAAGCGCGCGCCGACAAGAACTGGGCGGAATCCGACCGTATCCGCGATGAACTTGCCGCGCAAGGCATTATCTTGCGCGATGCAGGTGGCGAAACCACTTGGACGCGCGAATAGGGTAGGGTGGCAATGGCGTGAACCGAACCGCTTTCGCGCCATTGCCCATCACACGCAATACGCCATAAAGGCAGCCTGAAACGGATGATGCGGTTTCAGGCTACCTTTGGTGTTGTGGGTGGCAAAGCGGTGGGAGAATTTCAGCTTATGCTATGGCGTGGTGATGGCTCGTTGCCAGATGGTTGGTATAAGATATTTCAGGCTGAAACCTTTGCAAAACCTGTAACCGATGGAGCGTTGGCGGCTCGCCGACATCTTGGTAAATTAGTAGCGCAATGTTTGAAGTGTTGGTGACGAGCCGTCGCCGCTCCATTTTAGATTTTCAACCTTGCGCGTTGCGCTTCGGTATAACCATTTATACCCAAATCAAAGATTTGGACAAATGGATAAGGCTGCTGTTAGGGTTTTGCAAAGGTTTCAGGCTGCCTGAACAATCCAAGGCAGCCTGAAATGTCTTATTGCGGGTAAAACGTGAATGCTTGATTATTTCGCCGCCGTAGCCGCAGCCGATGCTTCCGCCGCTTGCTCAGGCATAGAAGATTTGAACCATTTTTGGTAAATCTTATCAAACGTGCCATCTGCTTTCACTTGCTCTATGCCTGCATTGAGTTTTTTGAGCAATTCAGGCTTGCCCTTGGCAACCGCCAACGCGTAATAATCTTTGGGCAATGATGGGTCAATAATTACGCGCAGTTTTCGGTCTTTGTAGTTATTGGCGTAATAAGTGAGCGGCGCGACATCAGAAAATGCAGCATCCACTTCTTTACGCATTACTTGCTGCACCGCAGCCCATACGCTGGGATTGCGTACAATAGAGCCGTTGCCTGCTTGTATCTGCGATAGCATATCTTCGCCCACGGAGCCTTCTGGGACGGCAACTTTTTTGCCTTTTAAATCGTTGACTGTTGTGATGGTGCTGCCTTCGGGTACCAATAATGCCTGTGAGCTTTCAAAGTGCGAATTGGTAAAATCCACCAAGGCTCTACGCTCATCCGTAATAGAAATCGCCGATACCGCCATATCCGCTCCTTTGCCCAAGTCTTCCAGCATACCTGTGAAATCATGCGGAATAAAATTGGGACGGAAGCCTTGTTTGTCGCCAATGGCGGTAACTAAGTCAATACCAAAGCCAGAAGGGCGGTTATCCGCATCCGCCATCACAAACGGGGCAATCCCGTTGATGTCAAAGTAAACATTGTAAACAGGACGATTGTCGTTGACTACCGCATCGGATGCCACTTTGGGCTCAGCAACTTTTTTCACTTCGGATTGCCCGCAGCCAAACAAGGCTAATGCGGCAATCAAGGGAATTAAATGTGTCTTTCTCATCTTTTTTCTTTCGTGTTTTCAGGCTGACTAAGATTATTTGCGCAAGCTAATCACAATTGCTGCGCTGCGGTTGCGCCAAGTGATGGGAATCACAAACGAGCGGTCTTTGCGCGGGAGCAAGATTTCATCGGGCGCGCCGCGCAATACGATAGGCACGGAAATTTCAAATTCTTCGCCAAATTCGCTGCGGGCATTGCCGGCAATGGTGTTGGCAACCTCGCCCACCAAGTCCACCATTAAGGCTTCGCTGGTGTCTTTTTCGCCAATCAATACCAACAAGCGTTCCAGCAATTCTTTGGGCGCGGTGAAATACACCACGCCTTGGTTTTTGCCAGAAATGGCGATTACGCCCGTGAAATCTTTTGCCGATGGGATTTTGTTTTCAATCAAATAAGGTGTGCCAACCACCAATTCTTCGCCCGCAATCATTTGGGCAAAATATTTTTGCACGCCATCCAAAAAGACTTGTAATTTTTCTTCTTTCATAATCAGTTCCTTAGATTTAAAAATGGGTTTTCAGGCTGCCTTGCCGCCTAATCTTTAATGAGGCAGCCTGAAAAAGGAGAGGTTAATCTTCCAACATCTCGTTTAGTGCTTGAAACAACTCTTCATCTGAAAAGGGTTTGTAAAGAAAGCCGCGTGCGCCCAATTGCAAGGCTTTGATGCCTGTTGCTTTGTCGGAAAGGGCGGAAACCACGAGAATATTGGCATCTTCATCCATGCTGGTGATTTGGTAGATACATTCCAAGCCATCCATTTTGGGCATGGTTAAATCCATGGTAACCACATCGGGGCGATATTGGCGATAAAGCGCGATGGCTTCTTCGCCATTGGATGCGGAGGCGACTACTTCAAAATCCATAGAGCCAGACCCGCGCGAAATACGATTTCTAATAACGTTTGAGTCATCAACAATCATGATGCGTTTAGACATAAAATCAAATCCTTATCTTAATTTTGGCAGCGTGAAGCTGAAGCGAGTGTAGCCATGCAGACGGCTTGCCACGTTTACCGTGCCGCCCAGCGATACGATGCGGTCTTTAATAATATCCAAGCCCACGCCTCTGCCTGCGTCTTCGGTGCTGTTTTCGGCGGTGGAGAAACCAGGGCTAAACAGCAGGGAAATCAACGCACGTTTATCCAACTTAGTGGCTTCTTCGGCGGTGTATTTGCCCAGAGCTACGGCTTTTTGCGCGATGGCTGAGTAGTCAATGCCATTGCCGTCGTCTTCAAAAGTCAGCAAGAATTTATCGCCTTGGTCTTTCAGGCTCATGTGAACGTGTCCAATCGGCAATTTGCCACGTTGGTTGCGCACTTCTGGTGTTTCAATGCCATGCACCACCGAGTTGCGCAAGAGTTGGATGGCAACTTCGTTTACGACGCCGTCCACTTTGTTGTTGCCCGTGGTTTCTACACCGCTGAATGTGAACGCGGCTTGTTTGTGGTTGCGCGCGGCGATGTCGGCAATAAATTTGGCATAGCGTGCGCTGAGGGTTTGTGGCGCAGCAGGTTGCTCAGCGCCATGCAAGGTAACAGGCGCATTGCCGCCAATTTTGGCAAGCAAATCTTCAATGGTGTGATTCAAGCGAATCAACTCTTCCAATTGCACAGCCAAGCCCAAGAAGTTTTCGCCCGATAGTTTCGGCATTTGTTTTAGGCGGTTCAGGCTTGCTTCAAAGTTTTCTGCCATGGTGGTGAAACCGCCCAATTTCAACGCAGAAGATTCACCTTTCATACTGTGCACTTCGCGATAAATGGCGTTTACTTTTTCGTGCAGCGAGCTGGTGTTGTCGCTTTGTGATTTCAATATGCTGTTGATGTTTTGAATGTGCTGGTTGGTGTTGTCAATAAAGTCGTTTAGCAAACTACGATCTGCTTGCAAAATATTGCTCAACATTTCCAATTGAACATCGTTTTGCTCGCGCTCTTGCTCCATTTTTTCTTCCAGCAATACGGCGTTGGTTACATCTTCCACGTTCACCAATACGCGGGTAATGTCTTTACCGTGATAAACGCGGTGGAAGTTGAAATCTAAATAGCGTTCTTTATCGTCAATTTTTACTTTTTGGCGCACCAACGGGTTCAAAGAGGCAATCAATCGTTCTTTGGTGCGCGGGTTATAGAGTTGTCCCACAAATTCGTTGGTGGTGTTCAAGTCGTTTGCGTTAATTAAGTTGCTCAATACATCCAGCAAGTTTTTGCCGCCAACATTTTTTTGACCAATCAGGCTTTCCAGTTGTTTAGAGTATTGCGAACCAATGGTTAAGTCCCTATCCAGCAGGAATAGACCAGTGGTTACCGTATCCATAATCTCGGTGGTTTCCTTGCGCGCGTCATCCGCCAATTTATCAGCGGTGAGCAGTTTGCGGATGAAGTAGAACAAGAATAAGGCAAGATACAAAACTGCACCCACAATGCCAAAAATCTCTACTTGTTTTAATTGATTGGAGCGTTCCGCTAATTTATCGCGTCTATACGCCTGCAAGTAGTTGGTGATTTCAGAAAATCGGGCATTGTTATTTTGAAGACTCAAAGCCGCAGAATCCAATAATGTGCTACTGATTTCAGGGTCGTTGGCGTTTTTGAGATAGGCATTTAATGGAACTTGGATGTCTTTCCATTTTTTAACCATTTCTTCCATCAAATGTTTTCTTACACCTTTGTTTGAGGCATCCACATTGTAGTGTGTGCCATCGGCGGTTACATAATCACCGCCTACTGCTGTGGTTTTGAGCGAGCGCGCAAATATGTCTTGCGCTTCTTTGGTGCGTTTTAATGCACCTTGCACCAAGGGACTTTGCGGGTCTTGGTGGGTGTTTAATTTAAGCAGCTGGATATTTTCTACCAACTCGCCATACGAGTTTGCCATCTCACTGGTTACGAAACTTTGAATGGAATCTTCCTCAATTTCGCTAGAAATGTTGCTGGCGTAAGCCAATAAGACGGCCAGCAATACAACAAAGAAACCAATGGAGATAATCATCCCTTGATACCGACGTAAACCAACAACGGGCAAACCGGTTTGGGGCGTAGTGTTGTCGCTCATGGATTTTCCTTTATAGAAACGTATTTTCAGGCTGCTGAAAACAGCAGGCTAAATAAACAGAATGATGCTAATCCAAAACTCAAATACTGCTAGCTGGGTTTGATGGATTGGTGGGGTGCTTGAAGCGGCATATTGTCAATATGCGGCATTTTGCCTTATCAAAAGTTTGCAAATTATTACAGAAAGCCTTGCGGGAAACAAGGTTAGGCAAGGGTTTGCTGCTGAAATATTTGTTTTTTTTGAATGGGGTGGTTATTTTGCAAGCAATATGCGTGCATATTTGTGTGGTGTAGGGATGTTTTACATGGATTTTGTGCGGTCGGGCTTGGGGTGGCTGGCTGTTATAATTTGTTTTTTGTTTACGGGATTGGATGATGGATTGTGTTGAACGGGATGATTGGCAAGACGGGCGCTGGCAGGGTGCGCAGCAGATGCAGTCGCCTAATTGTTGTGCGCGCCCTGATGGCGAGACGGTGCGCTTGGTGGTGTTGCACAATATTTCGTTGCCGCCGTTTGAATATGGCACGGGCGCGGTGCAAAAGCTGTTTACCAATCAAATTCAGGCTGGCGAGCATCCGTTTTTTTCGCTGTTGACGGATTTGCGCGTGTCCAGCCATTTTTTTGTGGAACGCACGGGGACGGTGGTGCAGTTTGTGTCGTGCGATGAGATGGCGTATCACGCGGGGGTGTCGGCGTTTCGTGGGCGGGAGAAATGCAATGCGTTTTCGGTTGGCATTGAGCTGGAAGGCTGCGACTTTGAGCCGTTTACGGCGGAGCAATATGCGGCGCTGGCGCGCTTGTTGCCTGCGATTGCGGCACGGTATCCGATTGAAGCGGTTACGGGGCATCAGGATATTGCGCCGAGCCGCAAGAGCGACCCAGGACATTTTTTTGATTGGGATGCGGTGTGGGCGATGGGGTTTGCGGTGGATAGGAATGGGTAGTTTGGGTTTTTGTGGTTTCAGGCTGCTTTAATCGTTGTTAATCGGCAGCCTGAAAGCCATTTTGTTGAAGTCTATGTTTTCAGGCTGCCTTTGGATGATAAGGCGGCCTGAAAACATTTTTGCGCGCAAGGTTAGGATTGTTCAAACGCGCTGATTTCGTGCACTTTGGGTGCGTAGTTGCTGTGCGGGTCGTGGCGCAGATTGAGCCAGATGTCTACCAGCGCCCATGCGGCAGGGGCGGCGATGATGTTTTGTCCCATGCACAAGATTTGCGCGTCGTAGTTTTCTACTACGCCGCGCACGCTGGTTAAATCGTGGGCGCTGGCGGCGCGGATGCCTGCGACTTTGTTGGCGGCGATGGCGGTGCCAATGCCTGTGCCGCAGATTAGGATGGCGCGGTCGGCTTCGCCTGCGGCGATGGCTTGGGCAACGGCAAAGGAAAGCTGCGGATAGCTGGCTTCCAAGCTGGACATATCGCGCAGGCTGCTGATGCGCGAATCGGCGGCAAGCTGGGCGTGCAGGGCGTTTTTGAGTTCGGTGCCGTTGGCGGGGGCGGCGATAATGAGTTTCATAGCGTGTCCTTTTTTGTGGTTGCGAAGAGTGTTTTCAGGCTGCCTTTGGGCGATTGGGATGGCTTAAAGGCAGCCTGAAAACGGGGTGAAGCTATTTTCAGGCTGCCTGAGTTAGTCTTTTAGGCTCAATTCCAAATGCGTGTTTTCTGCTGCGTCATACGCTTCTACGATTTTTTGCACCAGCGGATGGCGCACCACGTCTTCGCTGGTGAAGGTGTGGAAATATAGCCCTTCCACGTCGCGCAGTTTTTCTTTGGCATCGCGCAGTCCTGATTTGACGTTGCGCGGCAAATCCACTTGGCTCAAATCGCCCGTAATCACCGCTTTCGCGCCAAAGCCGATGCGCGTTAAAAACATTTTCATTTGCTCGGGGGTGGTGTTTTGCGCTTCATCCAAAATCACATACGCGCCGTTGAGCGTGCGCCCGCGCATATAGGCGAGCGGGGCGATTTCAATCAGCCCTTTTTCCATCAGCTTGGTTACGCGGTCAAAGCCCATCAGGTCATACAGCGCGTCGTATAACGGGCGCAGATAGGGGTCAACCTTTTGCGCCAAATCGCCCGGCAGAAAGCCGAGTTTTTCGCCCGCTTCCACAGCGGGGCGAACGAGAACGATGCGTTCAATTTGGTGTTTTTCCATCGCGTCCACGGCGGCGGCAACGGCAAGATAGGTTTTGCCTGTGCCCGCAGGCCCTAGCCCAAACACGACATCGTGGTTAAGCAGGGCGCGGATGTAGCCGTTTTGGCGCGGGGTGCGCCCGCCGATGTTGCCGCGCTTGGTGTGGAAATGGTAGGCGTGGTTGTCGTTGCTGCGTTCAACGTGTTGCGCGTCGGCGGTTTTGGCTTCCACGGCGGCGAGCTGGATGTCTTCGGCGCTTAAATCGCGGCTTTGTGCGGTTTTGGCAAGCGCGAGCAGGGCGCGGCGGGCGGCGTGGGCGTTGTCGCCGATAAAGGTGAAATCGGCGAAGCGGCGGCTGGTTTGCACGGAAAGGGCTTTGCCAAGTGTGGCAAGGTTTTCGTCTAACGCGCCGCATAGACGTTGCAGGGTGGTGTTGTCTATGTCGTCAAATTTTAGGCGGACGGTGTGGGTCATTAGGGTTTCCTTGTTGCGATAAAACAGGCGAATTGTGCTACTTTTTGGCGCGGATTAGAACCGCTAATTCTTGCAAGCGGGCGATGTTTTCTTCTATTTTTTGGGCGACAAACGGCGCTTTCAGGCTGCCTTTGGTGTTATTAGGCGGGCTGAGTTAGGCAGCCTGAAAGCTGAAATGGGGTGGTGAGGGCTTGTCGTTCAATAGTTGATTGGCAATATGTCGGCGAGCCGCCGACGCTCCATTGGGTTGAGTTTCAGGCTGCCTTTGATGGTTTAGGGCAGCCTGAAAAGGGCTAAAACCTATTTTCAGGCTGCCTATTGTGCTGTGGCTTGCCCTGCGAGAAAGCCGCGTAGAGCGAAGGATTTTAGGTTTTCGGCGGCAAGCAGGGTTAGGCAGACGAGTTCGTCGCCTTGTTGGTAGTGGGGATTTTTTTCGGCGAAAAACTGGGCTTCGGGGTTGCGGCTGCTGGTGTTGTTGTGCCATTGGGCTTTGAGATGCCCTTGCGATTGGGGATAGTGGACGATGCCGCGCTCGGGCAGGTAGTGCGCGCCGAAGCGTTCGCTGGCGAGTTGGTGCATCAGGCTTTGGATTTCGGGCGGGGTGGGGGTTTTGCGGTTGGGGTAGTATTGTTTGCTGAACACGTTGAGATAGCGGTAGGTGCGCTCGCCTTTCACAATCAGCAGCCAGTAAAGCGGGATATGCGGCTCTTGGGCTTGGATTTTGCCAACCAGTTCGCACCATGCGAGTGGCAGGGTTTGGCTGCCCCAGTAGTGATGTTGGATGATGGTGTCGCCTGAGAATATGGCGCGGATGGGTTGGTTTTGATGCTGGCTGTGGATGATTTTGAGCGTGGTGAAGCCGATGGGGGTTTGGTTGTCTTGCAAAATGAGAATTTGGTCTTTTTCTTGCAAGTCGCGGCAAAATAGCTCGGGCGTGGTGCCGCCGTAGTAGGTTTGGTATAGGGCGTAGAGTTGGGCGATTTGGGCTTCGCTTAGGGTTTGTGGGGTTTGGGTGTGGGTGGTTAGGGGGTTAGTCATGTTGGTTGAGCCATTGGTCTATGCGGTAAAGCCATTTTAGCAGGATGGCTTCGCAGGCGAGGGTGAAAATGAGATTGGGCAGGTGTTCGCTTTGCCAGTTGATGAACCAGAGTTGGGCGTGGGGTTGGTTGGCGTTGAAGTGGGAGATGTAGTAGGCAAACAGGGCTTCGCACAGGAACATGGTGGCGATGATGTTCATGTGTTGGATTTCGGGCGTGGGGCGGTTGGAAGTTGTGTTCAACCTTGCGCGTTGCGCTGCGGTATACCCCTTTATACCCAAATCAGAGATTTGGACAAAGGGGCAAGGCTGCCTTTGGGCGTAGCGCGCGCCGATGTAGAGCAGGGCGGCGGAAAAGAGATCGTGGGCGATGCCGTAGCTGTATTTCCATTGGTGCGCGCCGTAGAGTAGCCATAGCTCGGCGCTGGCGCGGATGAGCATGATTGCCCAGAAGAGTCGCCAGATGGTTTGGGCGCGGGGATTGCGGCTGCGGCGGATGATGAGCGGCGGTTGCAGCAGCCAGCAATAGAGCGTGAGTCCGAGCCAGATGGTTTTGGGCAGGGCGATGCTGCCGCCGTGTGGGGCGAGGTGGTTTTGCCAGAGGTGGAAGGTTAGGGTGGTGATAAGGGTGAGAAGGGCTAGGAGGCGGTTGGTGGTCATGGGGGGTAGGCTGGGTTTGGGGTGGGGCGGCGATGGCTTGTCGCCATAGAGCGGTTGATGTAAACATGAATTGCTGCGCTGCGGTTGCCGAAATGTCGGCGAGTCGCCGACGCTCCATCCATTAGGCAGCCTGAAAACAGTCAAACTCTTTTTCAGGCTGCCTTCGTTTTCAAGCCTTATTGTTTTCAGGCTGCCGATGATGCGGCGGGATGGGATAGGTAGGAATCTGCGGCAGTTTGTCGTGCGGCTTCGGGCCTGTAATGCAATGTCGCCAGATTGTCCAAAAATGTGCGCCGCGTTGGGCGTATTGCGGCAGCTGTGTCCACGGCACTTGCGGATGTTGGTGGTGGGCAAGGTGGTAGTGGTAGTTCAAGAAAAACAGGCGGATGGGCTTGGGTACGATGAGATTCCATGCGCCGTTGTGCGCATCCAGCGGCGAGAAGGCGTGGTCGGTGTATTGCAGGTTGCTCCATTGCCAGCCAAACACGGCGTAGCACAGCAGCCATCCGCTCCATGTTAAATCCAGCAGCGCGAATAAGGCAGCCTGAAACAATAATGCGCCCCACACTTCCATTTTGGCGGCAAGCGGCAGGGCGTTGAGCGCGCCGATGTAGCTTTCTGCGCCTGTTTGCTCGCCACCTTGTTTGCCGAATGCTTGGCACACGGCGTTGCCAACGATGCGCGGGGTGAGCGCAAAAAGGATTGCGCCCAGCACAACGGTGAACCAATAAACGCCTGTATAGATGGCATACCATTGGGCGTATTTGAGCCAGCGGATGTCTTGCGGATGGATGATGTCAAATTGTTCGGATGGGCTGCGGTTGTTGCGGTGGTGCACCAGATGGAAGGTTTTTTGCAGCGTGTAGCCAGTGGGAAACCATGCGGCGGCGTAGCGCCCTGCCCAGCGGTTTAAGGTGGGATTGCGTGCGAAAATGCCGTGCACGCATTCGTGCAGCAGGGCAAAAATCGTGTTGTTACTCAACGAAAACAGCAGCGCGGCGGGCAGAGCGAAATACCATGCGGCGTGTGCGGCGGTATAGAGCGCGAGCAGGTTGGCAAGGCTGGCGGCAATCAGCAGGGCGATGTTCAGGCGCGTGGGGGGCATGGAGATTCCTTGTGGGCGGTGGTGATGGGCTTGGATGGCGTTTCAGGCTGCATAAGAAAGAAACGGCATTGCGGTGTGGATTTATTTGCGAACGGCTGAAAACCGTTTTTCAGGCTGCATCAACAAATAGCCATCGGGCTTTATATCGTCGCGGCATCAATATACGGCACGCGATCATCCAGCGGATAGGGTTGGCGGTCAAATTGCACGGTAAACAGTTTGCCGCCGCTGGGGATGCTGGTGTAATCGGCGAGCGCAGCGCACAAGGGGTGGTGTTCGTGCAAGGCGGCGATTAGGTAATGCAGCCCTGTGCCGTGGCTGGTGCGGTAGGCATGACGCAGCAGGGCGCGGAACACCGCCAAATCGTCGTGTTGCACGGCAATCAGCGAGAGATAGGCGTATTTTAACGCTGCACCAGCAGTAGGCAGCGCGGCAAGCGGGGTGAAGCGGGATAGGGCATTGTAAACAGGGCGGATCAAGCGCCATGCGCCGTGGTAGGCATCCACATGAATTTGGCGAAACGCGCTTTGTTGCCAGATGGCAAGCGTGCCAACGATTTCGCCGTTTGCTTCGGCGATTAAGATGTTTTCAGGCTGCAAGCCGCGCAGTCGTCCGTTGTGCAAATCGCTTTCGTGGTAAACGGGGGCGAATTGATAACGGGCGTTTTCGCGGTTTAAAAACGCCACAATGGCAGACCAATCGGCAAGGCTGGCGCGGCGGATGGCGCAAGCGGCGGCGATGGCGGGCTTTTGCCAGCCCAATAAAATCAGCGGCGTGTGGATGATGCCTTGATGATGATAGGGCGGCAAGCCTGCGCGTTGGGCGGCGATGGTGTCCAATGCGGCGCGGTTGTCTTGCAAAATCATGCTGGTGTACACGGCGGCAGGGTCTTCGGCATGGCGTTGGCGCAAAAATTGATAGGCGCGGCGCAGGTGGATGCTGTTGCGATAGCGGTTTGCCACGCGCAAATCGGCAAGGTAAACAATATCTTGCGCTTGCCCATTGATATACGCGGGAAAACGATAACGCGCGCCCACGCCTGCCAGCGCGCCTGTTTGGCTGTCGCGCCCGATAAACACTTCCGCGCTTTGCCCCAGCACGCTGCACGCATCAAAATAAGTGGGCTCGCGCCGAAAAGACAGCGTGAACCCGCCTTGCTGCATGGGGTTATCGCGCAGCAGTTGGCGTAAATCGGCATCGTCGGCGGCTGTGGCAGCCTGAAAAGAGACTTGGGGCATGGTGGGCGGGGTGGGGTGTAAAGTGGGTATAATTGTACGCGTAAACTTGTTTTCAGGCTGCCGCTATGTTCTCTAATCCTTCCCACGACGCTCGCCGTTATCAAGGCAAAAACGGCATCATCGGCGATGTTTTGATTACTGCCACAGGCAACCAGCGCATGAAACTCGCCGCCAAACTGATGCGCCAACACCAGCTTACGCGCGCGCAAGCACTCAACGCCGTTAAAAAACCGCCGATATGTTGGTGCGCAGGCTATTGGGCGGATGTGCAAGACGAATTTGCCCAACTGCAAAGCTGGGGGCTGGTTGTGCGCTTTGTGCCACATAACCCGCAGCCCGAACCGCATTGGGCAGCCTGAAACGCTGCTCCACGCCATCGCAACCCTTACCCCAAACAACCATGTTCACCACCCTCAAAACCATCTGGCAAGGCTTAACCCAAAAAGGCACGGTCTTCCCGCACCAACTCGCTTTCACCCTGCTTATCCCGCTGCGCAATCTCGCCCTGTCACCGCGCCAAGTAGTAGAGCGGCTGCATTTGTCGCCACAACATCGTGTGCTGGAAGTGGGCTGCGGCGCGGGTTATTTCAGTCCTGCGCTGGCGCAAGCTGTGCCGCAAGGGGAATTGGTGCTGGCGGATATTCAGCCTGAAATGCTTGCCTACGCGCAAAAGCGGCTGGCAAAACGCGGCATCGGCAATGCGCAATATTATCTGTGCGACGGTGCGCGCTTTGACTTTCCCGATGCCAGCTTTGACCGCATCGTGTTGATTGCCGTGCTGGGCGAAATCGCCGATCAAGCCGCCTATTTGCAAGAATTTCGCCACCTATTGCGCCCCAATGGCATCGTTTCCATCTCCGAAACCGCAGGCGACCCCGATAAACTTTCCCGCGCCGAATTAACCGCGCTGATGCAGTTGTACCAATTTGTTTTGTGCCAAAGCTACGGCACGGAAAAGAACTACACGCTTAATTTTCAGGCTGCCTAATCGTTATCGTTTTGGCTACGCTCAATCTGGTAAACATACTTTCAGGCTGCCTGAAAACCCATTTTGCCAACCGCACCACCATCCCGTCGCCCAAAAAACAACCACGCCCCAACAAGGAACACCCCATGTCGCTCAAAAACCACTGGTACATCGCCACCACCGAAGCCGCCGCCCGCAAAAAGCCCCAAGCCGTGCAAATCTTCGGGCAGCATTACGTTGTCTTCCACACCCAAAACAACCAATACGCCGCCCTGCTAGACTGCTGCCCGCACCGCAACGTCCCCCTATCGGGCGGCAAAACCACCAACGGCAACATCCAATGCCCCTACCACGGCTGGCAATTTGACGGCGCAGGCAAGCTCGCCCACATCCCCGCCACCCCAAGCTGCTGCCACGACGTTCGCATCCCCACCGCCCATGCCGTCGCCCAAGACGGCTATGTTTGGCTGTGCATCGGCGAGCCTGTAAACGAAAAACCCCTGCCCTTCCCGCATTGCAACGAAGCAGGCTGGACCACCTTCCGCATGAACAAACACTTCCACGCCCCCGTTGCCCAATGCTTGGAAAACTTCCTAGACTGCCCGCACGCCGTTTATGTGCACCGCGGGCTGTTCCGCAGCCCCACCCGCCAAGTGATGCAAGCCGAATTGCGCTATCTGGCAGACGGCGCAGAAGTGGAATACCACGGCGAGCCGCGCCAAAAAAGCGTGGTGTGGGACACCCTGCAAAACAGCCAAACCCAAATGCGCCACACCGACCGCTTCATCGCCCCCAACACCTCCCGCGTGGACTACATCTTCTCCGACAGCAAACACTACATCATCACATCATCCTGCACCCCCATCAACGAGCGCGAAACCCAAGTGCACACCGTCATCAGCTACAAATATGGCAAACTCGCCCCACTGATTCGCCTGTTTTTCCAACCGCTGTCGCACATCATCATCGGGCAAGACATCAAAATGCTCAAACGCCAACACGACACCATCCAACGCTTCGGCGGCAAACCCCGCTTCTATCGTAGCCACGCCGATTTGCTGCTGCCCGCCATAGAAGCATGGCGCAAAGCCTTGGACGAAAACACACCGCCGCCCGAAGCAGGCAAGAGCGAAATGCGCGAGTTGTTTTTGTGAACAAGATGGCGGGCGGATGGGCAAACGCAAATAGGCAGCCTGAAACGAAGTTTGCCTACTCGTTTTCAGGCTGCCTAACGGATGGAGCGTCGGCGGCTTGCCGACATCTTGGCAACCACCACAATCCATGTTTACATCAATCGCCCTATGGCAACGAGCCGTCGCCACGCCAAAAGGCAGCCTGAAAAACGCCGCAAATTCGTTTTAGCTTTGTAACTCCGCTTCGCTAAGCAGGCTGCCTGAATGCTAAAATCGCCCCCTTTGCAAAAGCCCTTCCGCGCCCCATGACCACCGCCCAACAAATCCTTCAAGACACCTTCGGCTACCCCAATTTTCGCGGCAACCAAGCCCAAATCATCGACACCATCGCCCAAGGCAACAGCGCATTCGTGCTGATGCCCACAGGTGGCGGCAAATCCCTGTGCTACCAAATCCCCGCGCTGATGCGCCAAGGTGTCGCCATCATCATCTCCCCGCTCATCGCCCTGATGGACGACCAAGTCGCCAATGCCCGCGCCGCAGGCATCCACGCCGCCGCCGTGCACAGCGGCACGCCCGCCGACACCATCCGCCAAATCGCCGAAGACATCGATTCAGGCAGCCTGAAACTGCTCTACGTCTCCCCCGAACGCCTTACCACCGAAAAATTCCTGCGCTTTTTAGACCACACGCGCGTGAGCCTATTCGCCATCGACGAAGCCCATTGCGTGAGCCAATGGGGGCACGACTTTCGCCCCGAATACCAACAGCTCAGCATCCTAGCCACGCGCTATCCCCACATCCCCCGCATTGCCCTCACCGCCACCGCCGATGCCCAAACCCGCCTAGACATCAAACACTATTTGCAGCTAAACGATGCCGCCGAATTCATATCCAGCTTTGACCGCCCCAACATCCATTATCAAGTGATAGAACGACAAAACGGCAAAAAACAGCTGTTGGATTTCATCCAAAAACAAGCCGCAGGGCAAAGCGGCATCGTCTATTGCCTAAGCCGCAAAAGCGTAGAAGACATCGCCCAATACCTGTGCGACAGCGGCTTAAACGCGCTGCCGTATCACGCAGGCTTGCCCATCCAAACGCGCAGCCAAAACCAACACCGCTTCACGCACGAAGAAAACATCATCATCGTCGCCACCGTCGCTTTCGGCATGGGCATAGACAAACCCGACGTGCGCTATGTCGCCCATTTGGATATGCCGCAAAGCATTGAGCATTTTTACCAAGAAAGCGGCAGGGCAGGGCGCGACGGATTGCCCGCCACCAGCTGGCTGTGCTACGGCATGAACAACCTAATGCTGCTGCGCGAGCGCATCCAAGAAAGCACCGTCAGCGAGCAGCAAAAGCAGATTGAGCTGCAAAAGCTCCACGCCATGTTTGACATCTGCGAAACCGCCGATTGCCGCCGCGTGTTGCTGTTGCGCCACTTTGATGAAGAAAGCCAACCCTGTGGCAACTGCGACAACTGCCAGCATCCGCCCATCCGCTTTGATGCCACCGAGTTGGTGCAAAAGCTGTTGAGCTGCATTTATCGCGTGGGGCAGCAATACGCAGCAGGCTATGTGATTAACGTGTTGCGTGGCAAGGCAGACGACTGGATTACGCGCAACGGGCACGAGCAGCTCAGCACCTTCGGCATCGGCTCAGGCTTAACCGACAAAAACTGGCGCAACATCATCCGCCAATGCATCGGGCAAAACATCATCACCGCCGATGTAAACCACCACCAAGCCCTGATGCTCACCCCCGCCGCCCGCCCCATCCTAAAAGGCGAGAAAAGCGTGATGCTGCGCCCGCTCAAACGCGAAAAAGCCGCCACCCAATCAGGCAGCCTGAAAACACAATGGCTGCGCACCGAGCGCGAAGAGCGCATCTGGCAAGCGCTGCGCCAATGGCGGCTGGATCAAGCCAAGAGCGAAAACGTCCCCGCCTACGTTATCTGCGGAGACAAAACCCTGCAAGAAATCGTGCAACAGCAGCCGCAAAGCCTTGCCGATTTGCCCAAAATCTATGGCTTGGGCGATGCCAAAATCGCCAAATATGGGCAAGCGATATTGGATGTTTATTTGCCGCTGCACGAGCAGGAATAGGGCGCGCTTAGGCAGCTTGAAAGCGAGCAACGCGAGCTTCTGCGAAGCTAAAACCACCCCAATGGAGCGTCGGTGGCTCGCCGATATTTTGGTAAACACACCGCCGCTAGCACTTGCATCAACCCTTTGGCGACGAGCCGTCGCCGCTCCAACTCATTTCAGGCTGCAGCAGCCAATAAAGGTAGCCTGAAAGTGAAAAAACCATTTTCAGGCTGCCTAATTCGGTCAATCCATCACAAACGTTTGAGACTACCGCCTGCTCCCCTACGTCCAGCCGAACGCAGCATCCTTTTTTCGGGAAAAAGCGTGCATTGTCCGACGGCGCACGAAGTGCGACTAGTTCGCACGCGCCGAAAAAAGGATGCGGAGTGAGGGAAGTCTGCGAAGCAGACCTGCACGTCGGGGTCGCTTTTCTTTTGCTTACTTTTCTTTGGCGAAGCAAAGAAAAGTAAGCAAAAGAAAAGTAAGTGCCCCGTCGGCACGAGACGCATGGTTAAAACTACACCCAACGCCAACCACAAAGCGCAAACCCATTTTCAGGCTGCCTTACCCTGTAAACAAAGACAGTCTGAAAACCACCCCAATGGAGCGTCGGCGGCTCGCCGACATTTTGGCAAACCAACCATGCTCTGTTTGAAGCTGTTGGCGACGAGCCGTCGCTGCTCCACTCTGTTTCAGGCTGCCTGTTAGTCCACAAAAATAAAGTCAGCAATAAATTGCCCACCCCTAAAAGGCAGCCTGAAAACTATTTTTCCCCCTTCCACAACCCCAAACCACCCATACCCACCATGACCCCCAACTGGAAACACTACCCCCAAACCTGGTACGCCATCGCCATCGCCCACCAGCTCAAACCCAAGCAAATCCTATCAGGGCAACTGGGCGGCTTGCACTACGTCGTGTACCGCAGCGAATCAGGCAGCCTGAAAGCCGCCGATGCCTTCTGCCCGCACATGGGCGCGCATCTAAAAAGCGGCAAAGTCGTGCAGGAAGCCATCGCCTGCGGGCTGCACGGCTGCCACATCATCCCGCAAAACCAAAACGCCGCCGCCCCGCCCGTAACCCAAGCCGTGCAACAAGGCTGCTGCATCGCCACCCGCGCATGGCACGTGATAGAACGCTTCGGGCTGGTGTGGCTCTATCCGCCCACGCCAGAAGCCCCCAGCATCCCCCCGTTTAACATGGTGGACGAATCCGCCCACATCTGGGCGCATACCAGCCGCCTAATCTCCGCTGACTGGCGCGCCATGATTTGCAACGGCTTTGATATTTCCCATATGCAAACCGTGCACCAACGGCAAATCGTCGGCGAGCCACAGTTTTTCAGGCTGCCCGATGGCGACAACCGCCCGCAAGGCTTTTATATGGACTACCAAAGCCGCGTGCTGGAACATGGCGGCTGGTCAAGCGCCGTAATTCAAAAACTATCAGGCGGCACGCTCAAACTGCGCCACACCTGCATCGGCACCGCCGTGATGGTGGAAAGCACCGTCGGCGCGTTTCAAACCATCGGCATCTTCGCCACCCTGCCGCAAGATATGCCCAACACACCGCCAGAACAGCGCCAAACCCGCGCCTTTGCCGCCATCGCCATCCCCAAAACCGCACCCTATGCCCGCGCCCAACTCTTTGCCGCGCGCATGTTATATCTCGCCTTTTTGCGCAAAGATTTCACCGTAGTGGAACACATGAGAATGCGGCTGGACGGCGTGGAAGACATCGGCGTGCGCACGGTGAGCGCGTTTCAACACGAGTTGCCCACCATCCAGCCAGAATCCGAAACATAATTTCAGGCTGCCTTATCGCTTAAAGGCAGCCTGAAAATCAAAACACCAACTACATAACAAAACAACATTGCAAAGCCCAAAACCGTTTTCAGGCTGCCTATGCAATCTCTCTCCCTAACAACCAATGCAGCCTGAAAAACACACCCTTTCAGGCTACCCAATCCATCATCCACCCATGCAAAAATTCATCCTACTACGCGGACACGAAGGCGCAGGCAAAACCACCTACGCCGCCCAGCTCATCGCCCAATTCCAGCAAAACCACCCCCAAGCCCATATTGTCTATATAGACAACGACCAAGCGCTCACCGACGCGCAAGGCAATTACCATTTTGATTTTGAACAATTTGCCGCCGCCCATCGCCAAAACCAAGCCCGCCAGCAAGCCGCATTTGCCTACGGCAAAGCCCATCCGCAAGCCGATGTGCTCATCATCAACGCCAATCCCAACCAAAAACGCAAAACCTGCGAAACCATGCTCGCCGCCGCCCGCGACCACGGCTTTATCACCGAAATCTACCGCCTGCACCACTTCTACCCCAATGTGCACAACGTATCGCCCGCCGATGTTGCCAAAAGCTACGAACGGCTTAATGCCAACCCCGTAGCAGGCGAAATCCACATCGGAAAAGTGGACGAAAAATCAACAAATTGCTATGATTAGGCAGCCTGAAAACGCAGCAAAAATTTGATAAACCCTACCTTAAACTCAAAGGCGTAATATGCAGCCTAAAAACCCCATCATCTTTACTTATATTGAATCAGAAGAGGAACAACTCATGCGTAATCTCAACACCCTGATGCACCGCATTTTCATGGACATCGAAGGCGTAACCGACTCCGCGCTGGTGGACGGCGCCGCAGGCAAATTGATGAAACACGAAGGCACGCACACCGATTTTGACAGCCTAACCCACGGCATCGTTGCCATCTACAACTTCAAAACCCGCATCTCGCGCGCCCTGCAAACCAAAGAGCCGATGGAATATTTCTGGGTAACGCTGCACAGCCAGCACCACATTTTCTACCCCATCCCCATGCGCCCGCATATGTTTATCTACATCGCAGTGGACAAAACCAGCACCATGCCCACCAACGTCATCACCAAGCTCAAACAGCTCACCATGCCCACCGACTAATCCCATGCCAACGCAGTAAGCCAGTTTACCGATTGGCAATCATCATTTTCAGGCTGCCTCACGCCGCACAGCATCCATCAGGCAGCCTGAAAACTTGAAAACTCTGCCCACTGCCCCTAATTAAAGGCACCAACATGAAATACAACCCATTCAAAAAAGGCAAAAAAATGACCGAAACCACTCAAAACACCGAACTAGACACACAAGCCCAACCCCAAACCGAGCCGGCCGAGCAGCCCACATTAGAATCCCTACAAGAGCGCATCGCCGAGCTAGAAGGGCAGCTTAAAGACGAGCAACTGCGCGGCTTGGCAAACGAGCAAAACCTGCGCCGCCGCCATCAAGACGAAATTCAGGCTGCTCACAAGTTTGCCGCGCAAAAATTCGCCGCCGAAATGCTCATCGTTAAAGACTACTTAGAAATGGCGCTGCAAGACCAAAGCGGCAATTTTGAAGCAATGAAAATGGGCGTTAGCATGACGCTCAACGAGCTCAACAAAGCCTTTGATACCACCCAAATCAAAGAAATCGCCGCCGAAAAAGGCAGCAAACTAGACCCCCATCAACACCAAGCCATGCAAGAAGTGGACGCGCCCGAGCAAGAAGCGGGCACCATCGTTGGCACACTCAAAAAAGGCTACACCCTACACGAGCGCGTATTGCGCCCCGCAATGGTAACCGTAGCCAAAGCCGCCTAATTGGCAAGCCAAAGGCAGCCTGAAAACCACCATCCGTTTTCAGGCTGCCTTTGCACAATGCCGCGCTATCCCATAACACCGTTTCAGGCTGCCCCAATCAAGCAAATCCGCTATAATCCCACCCTTTCGCGCATTAGGCGCATCGCTCTATTTCCACCAATATTCACCACGGAACAATAACAATGAATATTCTCCTGCTCGTTATCGTATTGCTCGTTGTCCTGATTGCCGTTGTTGCCTACAACATGCACCAAGAAAACCAATATCGCCAAAAAATCCGCAGCCAATTCGGACACGCCGACAGCGATGCCCTGCTCAACGCCAGCCACAAATCCACCCGCGACGGGCAAACATTCAGCGAAACAGGCAAACGCCTGCGCCGCAGCCCAGACCAATCCGAACCGCAAACCACGCCCGTTGCCGAAGCCAATCACAGCAAATCCACCCCTCAAAGGCAGCCTGAAAACGAGCACAGCGCGTTTCGGCGTAGCCAAAACCCCAAAACCGAATTGCCACAAAGCAAACCAGCAAAAAAAACCATCACACAACCCGATACCAGCGAAATCAGCATCACCATCGGCGAAAAAACCGAGCCAGCCGCCGATAAAGAAATTTCCGTCAATCTAACGCCCACCGCGCACGCCCCAGCCAAACCCAAAATCAACCCCAATCAATCCGAGCTACAATTTGATCGCGCCGAACAACCCAAGCGCGAAACTCCGCTCGCCCACATCATCAACACCGTAACCAACGTAGCTGCCCCCAGCAACGAAGCCCGCAAGCCACTGGTCTCGCTAAACAGCCTAGAAAACAGCGACCTGCAATGGTTTGATAAACGCTTTGACTACATGAGCTACATTGCCCTATACGAACCCAAAGAACTCAGCGTTATCCCACGATTATCAGGCAGTCAGCGCTTCCAAATCGTCGGCTGTACCATGGATGGGCGCTTCCAAATCGCCGAACCCATCCCAGGCGTTGCCTACCAAGCATTTGTGATTGGTTTGCAAGCCATCAGCCGCAGCGGTTTAGCCAGCGAAGAAGAGCTAGAACATTTCGCCCAACAAGCCCGCCAATTCGCCGAAAAAATGAACGGCATCGCCAGCACCACACACACAGGAGACTTCCTAGAAGCCGCTCGCCCGCTAGACGAACTCTGCGCCCGCGTAGATCAAACCATCGCCATCCACCTTGTTGCCCGCTCCAACGTATCAGGCAACGAACTGCGCCACGCCGTAGAAAAAGCAGGCTTTATGCTGATGCACGACGGCACATTCGCCTTGCTCGGCAGCGATGGCGACCCCAAATACACCATCGCCGCCCTAGATGGCAGCGTGTTCACCGAAGCCCTGCTTAGCACCCAGCCCTATAAAGGGTTTAGCATGCTGTTTGACATCACACGCGTTCCCAGCGCAGAAGAGAATTTCAACGAATTCATGAATATAGCCGTTAAACTATCCAGCGAACTCGGCTTAGATCTTGTGGACGACCAAATTCGTCAGCTTTCTACTGATTGGCTCAAAGAAGTCCGCGCTTATGTAGGCGCACGCCAAACCGAAATGCGGCGCGTAGGCATTGAACCCAACAGCCCGCTGGCTAAACGTGTATTTGCTTAGAGATTGCTGGAAATAAAAAAACCGTATTTTGCAGATTGCAGGATGCGGTTTTTTTTGCTTATTGGGGGGGGGCTATAGAGGCTGAGACCTTTGCAAAATCCCCCAAAATCCCCTAAATTCCCACCAAGACATTTAG
>CAUSAW010000003.1:0-50638 GCA_963529725.1 uncultured Kingella sp.
CTAAATGTCTTGGTGGGAATTTAGGGGATTTTGGGGAATTTTGCAAAGGTCTCAGCTTAAGAGTTTGGAGGCTATCCTAGGAAACTAGGGTAGCCTCTTATTCTATCTTGAGCTGATATTAAATCCCTCTTTTTCAGGCTGCCCTATCTTGCGCGCTGCGTTGGAACACCCATTCGTGTTCATTGGATGCAGCGGCGTTGAATTGATAGCCATCCAAGTCAAAATTTTTGAGCTGCTCGGCGTTTTCAATGGCGTTTTGTGCGGCATAGCGCACCATCAGTCCGCGGGCGCGTTTGGCGTAGAAGCTGATGATTTTGTATTTGCCGTCTTTTTCGTCTTGAAAGATGGGGGTGATGATTTGGGCGTTGAGTTTTTTGGGCTGGATGGCTTTGAAATATTCTTGCGAGGCGAGGTTAATCACGATGTTGTCTTCGGCGCATTGCAGGGTTTCGTTAAGCCGCTCGGTGATGGTATCGCCCCAGAATTCGTAGAGATTTTTGCCGCGCGGGTTGGTAAGGGCGGTGCCCATTTCTAGGCGGTAGGGCTGCATCAAATCCAGCGGGCGCAGGATGCCGTATAGCCCTGATAGGATGCGGACGTGGTTGTGGATGTAGCTGATTTGTGTTTCATCTAGGCTGCGCGGGGCGATGCCGTCGTACACGTCGCCGTTGAAGAGATAAAGGGCGAGTTTGGCGTTGTCGGGGGTGAAGGGCGGCTGCCAGTTTTGGTTGCGCTCGGCGTTGAGCAGGGCGATTTTGTCGGAAACATGCATCAGTTGGGCGATTTCTTGCGGGGCGAGTTGGCGCAGGGTGTGCATCAGCTCTTGGGCGTGGTTGAGCAGCGGTGGGGTGGAGTAAAACTTGGGGGTGAATTCGTGGTTTTCGTTAAGGTTTTTGGCGGGGGAGATGAGGAAATACATGGCGGGTTCCTTTCGGGCTTGGGTTGTGTTGTTGGCGTGGCTGTGTTGCCAATGTTGTTTGCAATGCGATGGGCTTTTCAGGCTGCGTTGTGTGTTTGCGGCAGCCTGAAAATGATGGGGCGTGGGCAAATGTTATCTCGCGCTGTTTTCAGGCTGCCTTATTGTGCTTTTCTGCGTGTTCGTAGTTATCTTTTTTGTGCGCCTTTTGTTTGCCGAGCTTGGGCAGGATAAAGTGCATTTTCAAGCCGTTGGGCTGCACGTTTTCGGCGATGAGTTTGCCGTGGTGCTGCTCGGCGATGTGTTTGGTAATCGCCAGCCCTAAGCCTGTGCCCGAGGTGTTGTTGCTGCTGTCGGCGCGGTAAAACGCGGTGAAGATGTGCGGCAATTGCTCGGGCTTGATGCCTGGCCCGTTGTCGATAATCACGATGTGGATGTTGCGGCGGTCTTCGTGCAGGATAACGCGGATGGTGCTGCCTTGCGGGCTGTATTTCATGGCGTTGCGAATCACGTTATCCAGCGCGCGATACAGATAGCTTTCGTTGGCTTCTAGCTTGGTGGTGGGTTTCAGGCTGCCTGTGTCTAGCAGCAGGGTGTCGTTGTTTTGCGCGGCAACGTCTTGGCTGTCTTCAATCAGCTGTTGAATAAACGGCACAATCGCCAGCGGTTCTTTTTCCATTGGGATGTTGGCGGTTTCTAGGCGCGATAGGGTGAGCAACTCGCCCACTAGGTCGTCCATGCGGGTGAGCTCGTTTTCCAGCCGCGTGATGTATTCGGCCTGCTTTTCGGGGCGGGCTTGAATCAGCCCCACAATGGCTTGCATCCGCGCCAGTGGGGAGCGCATTTCGTGGGAAACGTGGTGCAGCAAATGGCGTTCTTTTTCAACCAGTTGCTGCAATTGTGCCGCCATTTTGTCAAATTGGATGCCGAGATTGGACAATTCGTCCTTGCGATCGTCCAGCTGTTGCGACACGCGGGCATCCAGTTCGCCTGATGCAAGGCGGTTCATGCCGTGTTCTAAGATGCGGATGGGCTTGGAAATATTGCTGGCAAGGATATACGCCAGCAGCAAGCCAATAGCGAGCACACCGCCAAATACGATAAATTCGTGCCACACGGGGGCGATGGGCAGCCCGGGAATCATAAAGGTGGGCAGGCGTTCAACGCGGGGTTTGTCAAAATCGCGGATGAAAAATAGGTATTCTTCGCCATAGGGGTCAAGATAGATAAACGATTGATTGGATGATGGGTTTTTGAGAGCGAATTCGTAGGCGTGTTCAATTTCGCTGGCGGGGATGGTGCGGTTGAAAATATCGGAACGGGTGCTGCCTGTGATGATGTAAATATTTTGCGCGGTGGGCATTTGCCAGCGTTGCAGCAATTCGCGCGTGGCTTGCGCGCCTTGGGTTTGAAAGGTTACCAGCGCGTTTGCCAGCAGCGCGCTTTCCATTTTGCGCGCTTGCTGGGAGTGGGTTTCGGAAAGGCGGTTTTGGATTACCCAAAAGGCGAAGCTGGCAACAAAAATGCCGCAAATGATGACCATGCAAAAGGTGGCAAAGATGCGTTGAAAGAGTTTCATGAATGTGGTTTTCGGATTGATTTACGCGGGATTATATAGGCAGCCTGAAAATGCCAAAAGCCCTTGCGCGGTAAACAAGGGCTTGATGCTAAGCAATCATGCGGCAACTGGTTTTCAGGCTGCCTTATGTGTGGAATTGGACTAGATATATTGCACGCTCAAAATATCGTATTCGCGCACGCCGCTGGGGGCTTGCACTTCGGCAACATCGCCTTCTTCCTTGCCAATCATGGCGCGGGCGATAGGCGAATTGACCGAAATCTTGCCAGTTTTGATGTCGGCTTCGTCGTCGCCTACGATTTGGTAGGTGGCTTCTTCGTCTGTTTCCAAATCAGACACGGTTACCGTTGCGCCGAACACGATTTTGCCTTCGGCATGGATTTCTTTGGGATCAATGATTTGCGCGTGCGAAAGCTTGCTTTCTAGCTCGGCGATGCGCCCTTCAATAAAGCCTTGTTTGTCTTTTGCGGCTTCGTATTCGGCGTTTTCCGACAAATCGCCGTGCGAGCGCGCTTCGGCGATGGCGGCGATGACTTCGGGGCGGGCAACGCTTTTGAGCTGTTGCAATTCGGCTTTGAGCTTTTCTGCTCCCGCAACGGTTAAAGGGATTTTTTGCATGTTCGTGTTACTCCGATGAGATTTTGCTTTTCAGGCTGCCTTTGCGGAACATGATGAGGCAGCCTGAAAATGAGTTTTAGGTATCAATAAAAAGGCAAGCCACATCTGAAATGCGGCTTGCGAGGTTAATTAAATTGGTCGGCATTGTATCAAATGCGCGATTTATTGCAATGGTTTCATGCCCATAAATTCCAACAGGAAGTTGGTGAACGCGGGGTTGTTCGGTTTTTCGTGCATGGACGACCAACGTTGTTGCCAGCCTTTGAGCGCGTTTTCCACATAGGCGCGTTGCTGTTGCGCGGTGATGCTGCCGCGTTGGTTGTCGACAGCGGAGCGCAGATACACTTCATACACGCTGTCGTCCACATTGTTATGCCCCACCAAATCCAAGCGGAAGCGGTTCAAATGCTGCGCGGCCTGCACTTTGGTGAGCTTGCCTTCGCGCACTTGCGTGCCCAAGCGGTTGGCTTCGGCGCGGATTTTCGCCACATCGGAATAATGGCTGGATTTCATTCTAAAACCTGCGGCGGAAACGCTGCTCGATGGCGTGCGGCCGCTGTTGAATCCGCTTTGGCACGCGCTTAACGCGATGGCGAGCAGGCTTAATGTAAGGGCTTTTTTCATCATGGCTGGGTCTCCGAGTAATATTCCGAGTCTTATTAACGCGGAATATTAACCTATTTTTGCAATAGCGCAAAGTTTTGCGGGCGGGTTGGATGGGCAGGGTTTTCAGGCTGCCTTGGGCGGGATGAACAGGCAGCCTGAAAACAGGATGATGCCGATGCGCCTGCCTCAACGTGCTCTGCTTGTTCACACGCATCCAAATCGGGCAAACAAAAGGCAGCCTGAAAACGGGCGAACGGCGTTTTCAGGCTGCCTTTAATGACGGGCATTACGCCAAATCGGCATACAGCGCGGTGGAGAGATAACGCTCGCCGAAATCGGGCAACACGGTAACAATCAGCTTACCAGCGTTTTCAGGTTTTTTCGCCAGTTCAAGCGCCGCCCATGCCGCCGCGCCTGATGAAATGCCCGCCAAAATGCCTTCTTTTTCGGCGAGCGCGCGGGCGGTGGCAAGCGCGTCTTCGTTGGTTACGGTGATGACGCTGCCATAAACACTGGTGTTCAAAATGCTGGGTACAAAGCCTGCGCCCAAGCCTTGAATGACGTGCGCGCCTTTTTCGCCGCCGCTCAACACGGGCGAATTGGCGGGTTCTACGGCGTAGATTTGCACGTTGGGATTGCGCGCTTTCAATACTTCGCCTACGCCTGTGAGTGTGCCGCCTGTGCCCACGCCTGCTAGGAAGATGTCCACTTTGCCATCGGTGTCGCGCCAGATTTCTTCGGCGGTGGTTTGGCGGTGGATTTCGGGGTTGGCAGGGTTGTCAAACTGGCGCGGCATGAAATGGGTGTCGGGGTTGTTTTTTACCAATTCTTCGGCTTTGGCGATTGCGCCGCTCATGCCTTCGGCGGCGGGAGTTAGGATGAGTTCCGCGCCGTAAGCCCGCAGCAGCATTCTGCGCTCTTTGCTCATGCTTTCGGGCATGATGATGACGAGTTTGTAGCCTTTGGCGGCGCACACCATTGCCAAGCCGATGCCTGTGTTGCCTGATGTGGCTTCCACGATGGTGCTGCCTGCTTTGATTTTGCCTGCTTTTTCAGCGTTTTCAACCATGGCGATGGCGATGCGGTCTTTCACGCTGCCTGCGGGGTTAAAAAATTCCAGCTTAACGGCAACGCGCGCGGGCAAGCCTTGTGTTAGCTGGTTTAATTGAACAAGAGGGGTGTTGCCGATTAGGGCGTTGATGTTTTGAGCGATGGCCACGATGCGTCCTTTGGGTTGGTTTTGCAAAATTGCGATTGGGCTATGTTACGGGGGAATAGGGGGAACATAAAAGAATTTCTGTTACTTTGTTTTATAACTGGGCGGAATAAAAGCAAAAAATATTTTATATTTAATCCATTGATTATTATTGAAATAATCAGTTAAAAATTATTCATGCGTTCCGCAAAATTTCATTTTTTCCGCAATTATTTTTCTTTCACTTTTTCTAGTGGTTCAATCAATTTCTTTTTTCGGATATAAATATTTGTAGTTTGCGATGATGTGTGTCCTAACTGTTCTTGCGCGGCGGCGCGGTCGTTGGATAGGAATTTATCTGTGCCTGATTTGGCGCGTAGGTCGCGGAATTGGAAGTTTTGTAGTTCATTGGCAAGCTCGGGGTGTTGTTGGATGAGTTGATTTCTTAACTCTGAAAATCGGCGCGTTAAGGTTGTTCGTTGCATTTGCCCGCCGTGTTGGTTGCGGAATAAATAGCCGCCGTCTTTTGGGGTGATACGTTCTATGATTTCTTTCAGGCTGCCTGAAAGGGCAAAGCGTAGGCGATTTTTCGTTTTCTGTTGCTGAATGGATAGCTCGCTGTTCTTGATGTCGCGGCTGTGAATGCTGACAACATCTACGGGGCGTTGCCCGATTAGATAGGCGATGTCCATTAAATCTTTCATCTGTTGGTCGGCGGCTTCGTAAACGAGTAAATACAACTCGTCTTCTATGTAGGTGTCGCGCTTGGGCATGGGAAATTTTTTCACGCCTGACGCGGGATTGGCGGCGTTGGTATAGCCGATTTCGCGGGCATGGTTGAATATGGCGCGGAAAAAGCTGATTTCTTTGTTTGCAGCGGCTTTATGCTGGCGGCGGCTGTCTAGGTATTGGCGGACATGGTGCGGGGTGATTTGCTCCAATGGTGCGCCGTTGAAAAAGGCTTGCAGTTTTTTAATTGCGCTGGCGTAGGAATAGCGGGTGTTTTGGGCGGAATTGTCTATTATGTCTGCTTGGTAGCGGGCGGCAGCGATGTTGAATGTGATGATGTCTTGGGCAACGTTGATTTCCATTTGGGCGTAGCGTAGCAGGGCTTGGTGGTAGTCTGTGCCTAGGGATATTTCTTTACGCTTGCCGTTTTGGCGGGCGGTGTAGTAGTAATAAGTGGTGGTGCTGCCATTTTTGCGGGCGCGGCGACGGGCTTGTACGCCGTTGGGTAGGTTTTTGTTGGTGGTTCGCTGCCGTCCCATGATATTCTCCTATGTGTTGGGTTGCCATGTTGGCGGGGGTTTGGGGCGTTTTTTGCCGTATAGGTAGGCTTCGCGGGAAACAACGGGCTTACCGCGCCCGTTAAGCGTGAACGGGACGTTGTTTTGGTTTAGCACGTTGATTTGCTTTTTGGCTTGGGCGTAGCCCGTGAGTGTCTTCAACTCTTCATCGGTTAAAAAGGTGTCGGTCATATCAACTCTTTCATAAACTGCGCGGCAATTTTGGCTTCTCGCGCTTCTAGGTTTCTGCCCACAAACACGCCTGTTTGGCACTCGGCTTGGCGGCATAGCTCGCGGGCATAGTTGGCGGCGTTGCGGATGGTTTGCGGGTCGCCCCATTTTCGCCATTGTGGGTTGCGCAAGTCTGGGATGCTTTCGGCGCGCTGGATGCCTATGCTTTTATCGTCTGATTCGGCGATGCGGTACAAATACTCGCTGGCAGCTAGCACGGCTTGGCGTAGTTCGTTTTCTTTGATTTTGTAGCGTTTGGCGCACGCTCGTAGGCTTTCGCCTTGGATAATGGCAAGCAGGCTTATGTACACGGTTTCGGGTATTTCGTATAGGCTGGCTACTTGGTCGCGAATTTCCATGCCTACTTGATGGCAATAGATGGTGGCGGCGGTTTTTCGGTTTACCAGTTGAAACACGCCGTAGATGATGTAGCTTAGTTCTTTGAGCGCGGATAGCACGGCGCGGCGTTGGTTGGGGGATTGCTCGCGGGTAGTTATCTCGTTGTCTAGGGCGGCGACTGCGTTGTCTAAAATGTCTAGCCAGTAGCTGCGTTGTTTGTCTTGATACATGCCCCACATCATGCAGATGTAGCGGATGCAGAATATTAGCCGTTCAAAGCTGGCGCGGTTGGCGTTGATGTTGCGGCAGTAAACGAGGTCGTTGTAGTAGTACCAGTATTTGCGGCTTTCTGCGTCTATTTGTTCGGGCGCATATTGCTCGCCTTGGGATTGCTGTTGGCGCAATGTGGCGATGGTTTTTTGTGCTAGGCTTTGGCTGCGCTGGATGGGTTTCTTGTAGGCACGGTCTATGGCTTTGCTTTTTTTGGCTTTGCGTTGGGCGGCGAGTATTTGGGATGCGCTGGGGGATTTCATGGGGTGTCCTTTCAGGCTGCCTTTGGGGGTTCGGGGAGCGGTTGCCAATGGGTTATACGGTTATCTTCCTCCTCGCCGTAGAACCAAAATACATCTTCATTACTTGCCCATGACGAGAAAATATCTCCGCGTTCGGTGCATATCAGGACGGTAGTTTCAGTCTCCGGCAGCCTGTCTTCCACGCTTATCCATGCGGATTTTTCCGCATGGCTCTTCGCGACGCACCATGCAAGATACATGTCTTCCGCTTCGGGATTGCAAAAGCAGCCGTTCGGGTAGCGTTCCAGCCCGATAGATTCGCTTATGCTGCTGCAATACCATTCTTCAAATGCTTCACGTTCTAATTCCAGTTGTTCGGGTGTCATTTTTCTGTCTCCTAGTTTTTCAGGCTGCCTTTTCGCGCATGGCGGTGTCGATGGCTTGGCGGATGTTGGTTGCAGCAGCCAATACTTCAAAATGATTTTCTTGCTTTTGGATAACCGCAAACGGTTTTTCTAAAAGGTCTTTATCTTCATCACATAATCTTTCGGTTAGACTGCAATCGTTTTTTGCCAGCCAATCCAGCCGCACGGTGTCGAGGTGGGGAATAAGTTCGAGGTCTGTGTTTGGATAGGCTTCTGTCTTGCCATTCTGATAGACAACTTCTACCCATTGGTCTGCCGTATCGTCTGTTGTCCATACAACAACACTTTCACCATGTTCTTTGTGGTACACACGGTCGCCAAATTTAAATTGTTGGGTCATTTTGCTTGCTCCTTCTCATTTAAAATCTGCTGTATCCGCGCCCATTGGTTAGGGCTAATTCGGCGGGTTTCTTCGGATTGATACCCGCTATCTGCGGTTAATTTCAGATACAGGTCTGCATCTTTGCTATGTGAAAATGATGTATTGAGTATCATTTTTCCTGCTCCTTAACTTCACTAAACTTTTCTAAAAATTCACACATCGGGCGCCCCAAAATTTTGCTATCTGCGCCGCGATATACGGCTTGCTCGCTGCAAGACGGCAGCCAGCAGACGGATAACAATATCGCGGCGTATCACTTGCAAGCCGTTGGCTGCGGCAAACATGGCTAACATGCAGGCGAACAACAAGACGACATCGCGTTGGCTGTCAATTGTCATCCCGATAATAAGCCAGCCGTTAATTATTATCAGCAGCGCATAAAAAACCATCTGGGCGCGCTCCTCCGTGCGGGCCAGCCGCCATGTGCTTTTTAAATTCATGTTTAGGTTCATGTTTTCAGGCTGCCTTAAATCTAAAAGGGGATATCGTCGTCAATATCCGCTGCGGGTTGTACGGACGCGGCAGACTGTGCGCCTTGCGCTCGCGGTTGCGGCGGCGCGGGTGGTGCGCTGGATTGTGTGCTTGGTGCGGGATGCAGATTGTCGTTGCGCCCGCCCAGCATTTTCATTTCGTTGCCGATAATCTCGTAGGCGGTGTGTTCTATGCCTTGTTTGTCGGTGTATTTGCGGCTTTGGATTTTGCCTTCCACGCAAACTAGGCTGCCTTTTTTGAGATATTGCCCTGCAATTTCGGCGAGCTTGCGGTATAGGGTGATGTTGTGGAACTCTACTTTTTCCTGTTTTTGCCCGTGCTGGTCTTTCCATGTTTCATTTGTTGCCAAGCTAAAATTACAAACAGCATCGCTATTAGGCAGGAAACGAGTTTCAGGGTCTCTTGTCAGCCGACCAATTAAAATCACTTTGTTTAACATGGGTTTACTCCGTGTCGGCGACATGGTTGTCGCCAACATCATTACAATTTATCCAACAAATCCATCTGCTCATCGGTCAAGTCGTACTGTGCGGTTACTGCGTCATATTCCAAGTCGCCTGTTTTCACTTGCTCGGCGATGGCGTTGAATTCGGCATCGCCTAGCGTGGGTTTTTCAGACTGCGTTTCGGCAGTTGTTTCGCCTTGTTCGCGGCTGTCGTTGTCGGGATAGCTGTATGCGGCATCAATGACATTGCTGTTTTCGGGGATTTCGTGGATAACGGATTGGTCGGCAAGCGTGGCGCGTTGTAGCTCTATGCTCATGGGCGCGTATTTGCTCAAAAGCTGTTTCATCACGGTTTTCTTTGCCATTTCGTCAAAATTGTCTTTCCACACGCCATAGCCTTTTTTGTAGGTTTGGCTGTATCGCGCGGCGTGGGCTTGCACGTCTTCCACGCTCATGTAGGCTTCGGCGATAAAGCCGTTTACCAGTTCCATGTAGGCGTAATAGCCTACTGCGGGTTCGTGCTTTTCGGACTGGATATCAAAATCAAATTCGTAGCCTTTGATGGGGTTGCGGCTGATGATTTGGTTGGCGTAAATCTCGGTGGTTACTAGGCGTTTGATTTGTCCGCTGCGCATGGCAAGTTGGATTAAGCCTTTGTAGCCGATTTGGAATTGTGCTTCTACCATGCCTGCTTTGCTGTTGTTGAATGGGACGATGTAGGCAAAGCCTAGGGCGTTGTTGATGGGTAGGTTAAGCGTGGCAGCAACGATGGCTGCGCTGATTACGGTGTTTGGCTCGGCGCGTTGCAATAGGGCGTTGCTGTTGCTGATTTGGATGAGACTGGCGCAAAAGCTGCCTGTGTTTTTGCCGATGATTTCTTCCAGCCGTTTGATGATGGCTGGGCTGGCAAGCAGGGCTTTGAGGTCTTTGCCTGCGGCGGGGGCGGTGCCTTTGGCGGCTGTGCGTAAGGCGGTGGTGTTGGTCATGATGTTTGCTCCTATGCGCGGAATACGCGCGTTTGTGTGGTTTTGATGAACTGTTGATACAAGTCGGGGTGAGCTGCCTGAAAGGCTTTACTGTCAAAGCGGTTGCTGCTTTGGGTTTTCCATGAAAACAGTTTTTCGCCGTTGTGTTGCATGATGGCGTGTTGCCCGATTTTGATTTTTAGCAACTCTTCATGTTGGCTGATTTGCTCTTTCAGGGCTTTTTCTTGCTCTTTCAGGCTGCGTAATGCGTTGTATGCGATGAGTGTTTCGTTGTCGGCTTGCTGGTTGTCGCCGTCGTCCTGCGGAAAGAGTTTTTGCACGTCGGCGGCGTTTTGTGCTGCGGGTGGGGTGTGTTTTAAAACGTGGTTTTGCCAAAATTCTTTGCCGCGTGCCAATAAATCGGCTGCCAGTTCGCGGTCGCGCTCGATGGTGTATTGGCGGTAGTCTCGCCCGCCAATTAACACGGCGATGTGGGCGCAATCTACGTTAAAAATCTCCATGTACCATTGGACTTGGGCGATGTACTCAATGGGTACGTTGTCGCCGTCGCTGCCCCAGTCTTGGGTTTTGTATGCGCTGGCGGTTTTGATTTCTAAGATGGCTTGGGGGTTGCCTGTGCCATCCACAATCAGGGCATCGGCGTTGGCGATTGTCCATTCGTGTTGGGGGTGTCGGCGCATTTCAGGCTGCCTGATGACGTTTGCGCCTGTGTCGCGCACAAAGCGGTCGATGATGGGGTTTTCTAGGGCGTGCCCCCAGTAGAGATGTTCGCCTTGTTGCTCGGGTTGGTCGGTGGTTTTGGATAGGTACACATCCAGCGCGGTTTTGAATTTTGATACGCCGATAATGGCGGCTATGTCGCTGCCGCCGATGCCTTTTTTGCGTTGGGCGAGGAAGTTGTTCATGGTGTCTCCTAGATGTAGCGGTATCGGTTGCCTTGTTCGTCGGTGTAGCGGTTGCGGCAGCGTTTGGCGATGGTGGTGTGTTTGATGCCTGTGTTTTTCGCTGCTTGGTAGGCGCTTTTAAAGGTTTGTGTTGTGCCGTCCGGGCGGGTGATTTGCACGGTTCGGGCTTCTGTTCTGCCTATAAGTTTGAAGGTTTTTTCTAGCTCGGTGGGCGTGAGTAGTGTTGTCCATGTGTTCATGCTATTTCTCCAAGACAATGCCTGCGGTGGGGTCTTTTTCCCATGTCTTTTGCAATAACAGGGCATTGCGTTGCTGCTGGCATTGGTCGTGCAGCTTTTGGATTTGGTGGGCTGCGCTGGGGTCAAAGTAGTATTCGCTGGGGATGTCGCCTAGGGTGTCGCAGTCGTAGGTGGTTAGGGTTGGCTTGGGCTGCTGGGCATAGGCGGTGGCGAGTATGCCTAGGGTAAAGCCTAGGGCTAGGGCTGCGGTGGTGTGGGCTAGGGTTTTCATGTCGGTTTCCTGTTGGGGATAAAAGTATTTCATAGGGTTTTGATAAGTTGTTTGTAGTGTTCGGTGATGCGGTCTAGCTCGCTTTGTGGCGGGTGTTTGGTGGCATCAGGTTGGTTTTTTAGGCGTTCTAGTTCGGCGAGTTTGTCTTTGCCGACGGTCTCTTCCAAAAATCGCGCTGCTTCTATGATGTCTTTGCTGAACCAGTAGTTGTGGCAATGGTGGCATAGGGCTAGGGCGTTATCGGGGTGGAAACGGATGTTGTAGTAGCGCCGTGAGAAGTTGTGGCTGCATTGCAAGCCTGTGGATTTGGGCGGGTAGGCTTTGCCGCATCTTTGGCAGCGGTAGCCTGCGCGGGCGCGGATGTAGTCGCTGAATGCGGCATCGGCGGGGGTGTGGGTAAAGCCTTCGGTGGCTTCTTTGCCTTGTTCTTGTAGCTTTTTGCGCAGTTTGTTGATGATGTTGATGCTTTCGCTGATTAGGTCGTAGCTGGCGGTTTGGTTGAACTTTTTGGCATCGCGCTTCCATGTTTTCAGGCTGCCTATATGGGCTTCTATGGGGTCAGTATCTTTGAGTGTGATAACGGTCATTTTTAATCTGCCTTGTGTTTGAGATGCCATTTAATCCATGCTTTGGCGGCGGCTAGGTCTGCGGGTTCTATGCCAAAATCTGCGTGGTCATAGTGTCCGTTTGTTTGGCGAATGTGTAGCGTGATGGCAAATAAACCCTTGTTGTCTTTGCATTTTTGCAGGTAGCTATCTGGGCTGTATTGCTTGCAAAGCGTGTCTAGCTTGTCTATTTTTTTGCCGATTTTGGCTAGGGCTTGGATGGCTGCGTACATGGTTTTTCCTTAAAAGGTGTCTCGGTTGGCTTGGGCGATTTCTAAAATCATTTCCCAAATGTATTGCTCGGTGTCTGCATCGCCGTTGCCTTTTTCGGCGGCTGCTAGCTCGGCTAGTTCTTGCTGGCAATCGCCGTAGCGTTCTAGCTCGTAGCGTATTTGGGCGATGGCGGCGGCGCGGTATTTGCGTTCTATCCTTGCTTGCCATTCGCCGTATAGTTCGCCATAGCGGTTGGTTGGCTCGTCGTAGTTAGCTGGGTTGGGGCAGCCCCAAAAGTTGTCTGCATAGCCTGTGTTGGCTGGGCTTGAATACATGATGGCGTTCCTTTTATGGCATGCCGCGCATGAAGTTGTAGAGTGCTTGGCTTTCTTGGGGGGTGCGTTTGGGTTGGGGTTGGTACTCTTGCTGGGGTTGTTTGGGCTGGTCTTTGTAGAATTGCTCAATCTTGGCGAGTGCTTGGGTTAGATTCATGGGCTTTTTCATTTTGCTGCTCCGTTGTTTGTTGCGATGGGTAAATAATAAAGCAACACTTAATAATTTGCAATAAGCAAAACTTAATAAATTAAGCATAAATTTATAATTCATTGTTTTTAAACAAAACAAAGTTTTCACAAGGCGCAAAAAAACCGCCCTTTGGGGGCGGAGATGGGCGCAACTTGTAGATTGCCTTATGTTTGTTTAAAATTTGCGGTTAAACAAGGAAGTCCTATGATTGCACAACCTCAAACTGTTGCCGCTAGTCTATTTGAGCGGTTAAATTATTTTGCCCAAAAAGACAAAGTGCCGTCGCTTGCTATTGCAGGCTTGCGGCGCGATGCCGAAGCCTTAAAGAAAGTGGATGCGCTTACTGCTTACACAGCTTTGGGGGCAATTGCTGCGCTGGAAAATCAACCGCAAGAAGTGTTGGCGAATTATTGTGCTGCGCAGCATTTGAACATGGGTTTTCATGAATACCAAAATTTTCATGTTGCTTTTTGGCGTGTGTTTGATTTTGAGCATGGCAAAGAGGCGATGGATAACGCCTTGAAAGTATGCCAACTTGACGATACAAGGCAGTTAAGCATTGCTATTGAAAATGCCTCACACATGATGCAATTGAGCAATGTGGTGCGATTAAACGATGCGGCTCGTCGCATCCATGCTGATAATATCGTGAACCCTATTGCCGAGCGTATTCAGCAATTAGGATTGCCCGAGGATGTGTTGCAAAATTTGGCAGAGCGTGTTTATCGCCATTTAATGAATCACAAAATTTATGTGCCGAAAAGTATCCTCTATCAAGAGGATGATTATTTTCTTGTTCGCTTGTATGTTTCAGGCTATGCCGATGTGGCACAGCTTGCCGCGTTGCAAGATGAAATTTACACCATGCAAAACCAATGCGAGCAAGAAGCAAAAATTGATTTGTCCGCTATTTCCTTTGTATTGCGCCCATGAGTACCCCAGAAAATCTTTTAGATTTGGCAAAGCAGCAAATTGCTTTAAATCATGAAACCGCTTATCGCAGCGCGTGCCACCTTGCCTACTATGCTTTGTTTCATGCTGCTTATGAATTTGTGAACCATGATACAAATGCCCAAATAAGCGACACGCACGCCCTGCACAGCGCAATACGGCGATATTTGAAAGAACGAAAGAGCGATAAGCTACTGGTTAATTTGGGGCGGGCTTTGGCGAATGCGTTTGATATACGCGTGCAAGCTGATTATTTTTTACAAGAACCGATTAACCACGATACCGCCGAGCTACAATACGAAAATTGCCACAACTATCTAACGCAATTAAGGCAGAGACAAGCCAAGAATCAAGCCTAAACCCCGAGTAATCGGGGTTTTTTTATGGGCCGCTGGGCTTTGTTTTATCTAATCAAGTGGTTGTTTTGAAAAATAGCGGAATTTGCGGGGCTTGGGGCCTGCGAAAAAACCGCCCGAATGGGGCGGCAAAAAAAGCAGCCTGCACTTCCCAAAACGGGGTGCAGGCTGCTTGTTAAGGCGGGTTATGCATTATGCAACGATACAAGGTTGAATTTTCGTTTCAGCATGTCGTTGATGATTTTGGTTGAATGTGTGATTCGGATACGCTGTTTAATGCCGGCCAATCCAATTTCTTCGATAATGTCGTTCAATAGCCCATTAACAAACGAGGAGGGCACACCAACTACCCGCTCGAACGATACGGCGACGCATTCGCTTTCCCGTAAGGCTGACCGGATAGCGCGGCATACGGTTTCGCCGTCTTCATAGGTGCTGTATTGTGTTACTTGGTCGGCAACTTTGATTTCGGTCAATCCCATGAGAAAACCTCCAAATTGGTTTGTTGAGTATCTAGCTTATCAGCATATAAGGTAATTTCAAATGCCGTTCCTTTCAAAAACGGTGGGTTGTCTAAGTAATGAACGTTGTCGCTCCCGGACGAACTGTTTGTGAAGGTAGCATCGATTTCTCCAGTGCGTAGCCTAAATGTTCCCCCATTATTGCACACGGTTTGGGTAAGTGTAAACAATCCCATTCCTGCGTTCCTTGGTGAAGATTTTGTCGTGCCGCCTTCTGATAAGGCAAATTTTACCGCCTGCTTCGCGGAAAATTCAGGGTGCACTGTCTTGATTCGATTTACAAGCCCTATCCCATTGTCCGATATACATACGGTTAGCCTGTTCAATTTAGGTTGATGCTCAATAAAGATGCTGGAAAATTCCACATCGGAATGGTCTCGGATATTGTTCAATAACTCTTCAAGGCAAATTCGTATCTCCACCAAATCATCGGCAGTCGTATTTAATCTACGCGCCAGCCAAGGCATGGCCTCGTAATATAGCCATGCAATCGTTTCTGCCGGAGCGAGCCTTTTGATGGGGAGTGATGTTGGCGGGCATTTTGATTGTGAATTTAGTTTATTGCCTGACATGAGCAGGAAGAATTCACAATCGTCCATGTTTTGAATCGCCCGTTTCAGCTCCCTTTCCTCGTTGAAGTAGTTGCTAATATAGGTATTCCAACCCAACGACTTTACATAGGCGATTTCGTTGAACAGTACGGTTAGCGCCAGCGCATTTATGCTGGAAAAATTTTTCGCATCGAAAAAGATATTTCTATTCTTCGGCCGTGTTTTGCAGATATGCTCAATGCGCTGACACATCTCTGCAACGGATTGGTGATTCAGGGTTTTGGGGAAATAAACGGTGTTGTGTTCTGTTTTTAATGTGTTCATGTTTCCCCGGTTCAATTCAATCTGATACGTCTCTCTCATCTTTAATCCGCGCCTAATCCAGCACGCTCCACCAAAACACGTGTTTCCAAATTATCCCGTTATCTCAATATAGACGATGCCTGCGTATCGCCCGAATGGGGCGGTTTGTCTTGAATGTAGATTATGAGTTGTTTAATAACTGCATAAATTCAGCTTCGGATAGGATTTTTATAGGTTTGCCTTTGGCGATTAACTCGCGCGCTTTTCGCTCCTTTTGGCTCATTGCGCCTTTTATCTCGTCATAGTTTGGTGTGCCTAATATCAAAATGGTTGTTTTACCGCTTACTGCGGCTATGCAACGGCAGCCAGCATCGGCGGCGCGTTGCTGCATTTCTGCGCGAGAAATGGATAGTTCTCCTGTGATAACTACAGTATGCCCATACAAATGTCCGTCTTTGTTAGCTACGGTTTTGGTATGCTTGTCGGCGTAGTTTGAATAGCCCCAATTGTCGTTGTCTAAATTGTCGTTGCCCCAATCACCATCCCAGTTGTCATCATCCCAATTATCGGTATTGCGAAAATTGTTCCAAACATCTACGCCGTTTTGCTGTATGGGATATTGGCGGATGTTGTTAAAAACCGCGAGTGCCATTTGGCAATCATCTACTGCCCTGTGTGTTTGTGTGGTGGTAATGCCAAAATGGGCGGCTGCATCGCATAATTTGTGGCGCTTGGAAGTGCCGTACCATTGGCTGTAAAGCTGCATTAAACACTCGTTTTCCAGCCTGGCGGCGGATTGCCGCTCAATCATGGTGATGTCAAATTTCGCATTGTATGCCAATGCGATTTTTTCCTGCCCCCACAAAATCTCCATCAAATCACCGCACACAGCTTCCCAATGGCGAGCATTTTTAACCATTTCATTTGTGATGCCGTTTACTTGAAAAGCCTTGCCGTTTTCATCAATCGCACGGCGCGGCTTAACTAACGTGTCCAACAACACATTGCCTTCCATATCAATAACAGCAATTTCAATAATCTCGGCGTATGGGTCGTTTAACAGCCCTGTGGTTTCAATATCAAGGATAACGCCATGCTTAACGAGTTTATTCATTAGCTGGCTAAATTGGCGTTGCTTCTCCTCTGGGCTGACTGATTTTTTCCTCGCCATTTGCTCATCCTTTAATCCAACACACTCCACCAAAACACGCGCCCGATGATGCGCCATTCATCCTATTACTTCCACATGGACAATCCCTGTGTATCGCCCGATGATGTGGAATTCGTGTTCGTATTCAGGTTCTATGGGGAAGGTGTCGTATAGCGCGTTGTCGGATTTGACGATGATGCCGGCGGGGGTTCTTTGCAGGCGTTTGAGATAAATGTTGTTTTGGTAGTTAAAGAGATAGATGGCATCACCCACAAAACGCTGCTCGCTCACATCAATAAACACGGTGGCACCGCTGGGGATGGTGGGGGTCATGCTGTCGCTGGTGGTGCTAACGAGTTTGATGTTGCGCATATTGCGCCCGCTAAAGAGTTTGCGTGCCTGCTCGTAGCTAAAACCGATTACGTTAAGCAGCTCGGGATATTCGTATAGCAGGGGTTCGCCTTCGCCGCATGCTCCTGCGATGTCTAACTGCTCAATCAGCACCTGCCCTTCGGTATTTTTGGGGTTGAGTATGTATTTGCCTTCGTCTGTGCGGTAGGGAAGCGGCTCGGATAGCATAACCATGTTTTCAATCCCAAAATGGGATGGTGGGACAACATCGGAAAAATAGCTTATTAACCTCTGCATATTCTCCCTGCTGATTTTTCCTGTCTTAATCCAGCCGCTGATTGCTGGCGGACGCACTTCTAGTTCATCTGCCAAATCTGCTTGTCTAATCCCTTTCTTTGCAATCGCTTCTTTGATTGCTGCTCCTAATTTTTCTCCCTCAAACATTTTCATCCTCCTAAAAATTATTAAGTAATGCGTAATTTTAGGCGCGAAACGTTTTGTAGTCAAAACAACACTTGCATAATTGTTGCTTAATAAGTATTATTAAGCGTAACTTTATTTTAAGATGTCTTTGGATATGAACGAACAAACAAAAAAAGCTGTTGAAATTTTGGGCGGAACAATCGCAGCCGCTTCAAAGCTGGGTGTAAAGCCACCAGCCGTCAGTGATTGGCTCGCAAAAAAACGCCCGATTCCCATTAAACGCTGCGTACAGATTGAAGAATTGACGCAAGGCGCGGTAACGCGCCGCGACCTTCGCCCTGATGATTGGGCGGAAATATGGCCCGAGTTGGCGCAGCCTGAAAGCAAGGAGATTTAACGATGGCTAAAAAGCAAAAAGCCCTACACGAAAGCATAGGGCTTGCACATCACACTTCAACAACTCGTGTATTGGCGTTTGTGCTTTTGATTAACTCAATCGCATGAAGGCAGTTTTGCTTGGTTGTGTAGCTTTCGCCCTGCGCGATGACTTCATGGTTAGCGGCTTTTAAATTCCAACGCCATTGACCAGTAGCATCTTTGTAGATTGTGAAATACATAGGGGAACCCTCCAATGAAATTAAAAGAATACCAATTTTCTTACCACTTTGGCGGTAGGAAATGGGCAGTTAGTGTTTTTGCAACATCGCCTGATGAAGCAAAGGAAAAAATCAAGGCAGTCGCGCACGCGGAATATGACGGGGAAATTATGACAAACATTTATATACCCGTCAAAGCAGCTTGGTTTCAACGTTTTATCGCTTGGATAAAGCGGTAAAGAAAAAGCCCACGCGCTAACGTGGGCAGTTACTGAATTACTTACAAGGTAAGTTGATAAACATCAAATGGAGATTTGATTATGACCGAATTGTTTACTCTCGTCAATGTTGCCGGGCAGCAAACGGTAAACGCGCGTGAGCTTCATGCGTTTTTGGAAAACCGCGACCATTTTTCTACTTGGATTAAAGACCGCATTAGTCAATATGGTTTTGTTGAAAATCAAGACTTTGTACGTTTTTCGGAATTTTCCGAAAAACCTCTAGGCGGTCGCCCAAGCATGGAATATGCCCTATCGCTGGACATGGCAAAAGAGTTAAGCATGGTGGAGCGCAACGCCAAAGGCAAACAGGCGCGGCAGTATTTTATTGACTGCGAGAAACGGCTTTCAGGCAGCCTACCGCAAACGTTTAGCGAAGCCTTGCGCTTGGCTGCGGACTTGGCAGATGAGAAAGCGGCATTGCTGGCGGAGAAAGAAGCCAACGCGCCCAAGGTTGCTTTTGCGGATGCAGTGGGCAATGCCAACGACACAATCCTAATCCGCGATTTGGCAAAAGTGTTGAAGCAAAACGGCATGGATATGGGCGAGAAACGCTTGTTTGCCTATCTACGCGAAAACGGATTTTTGACCTTGCAGAATATGCCCACGCAAAGGGCAATGGATTTGGGCTTGTTTTGGGTTAAGGAAAGTGTGATTGCCTTGCCCGATGGCGACAAGATTAGCTTCACAACAAGGGTTACTGGCAAAGGACAGCAGTATTTTTTGAAACGGTTTAACAAAGGGCGGCAGCATGAACAAGCAATGGTTAATTGAACGCGATAAAGCGTTGTACGCGCTGCGCTTGGCGATGCTGGCAAGTATGCAAACGGAAGATGTGAGCCGTGCCCAGGCGGTGTTTGATGAATGGAAACGAGTGGTAAAGGATGTAAGCGATGAGACTATCAGACGCGTTTAAGTGTGTTGGGCGTGCCGTTAGCTATCACCCCAAATTAGCTAAGCCTTTGGGCGGGGCTAATGCTGTGTTGTTTTTTGAGCAAATCTTTTTCTGGATGGATAAGACGGATAACCCTTTGGGGGTATTTAAAACGGCTGCCGAATTGGAAGAGGAAACTGGGCTAACGGTGCAAGAGCAACGCACAGCGCGCGCGAAACTGCGCGAGCGAGGCATCTTGATTGAAACCGAAAAGCGCATTGAACACAAAATCTACTATCGAATTGATTTGGATAAGTTTAATGAGCTATTGGAAGCGCAACATTCGGGAAATGCGGAATCAACATTCGCGGAATCTACAAGCAACATTCCCGAAATGCAAAATCAACATTCGGGAAATGCGGAATCAACATTCGCGGAGAGTGGAATCAACAGTCGTATAAGGAACAAGAGATTACTACAAGAGAATACAGCAAGAGAATATACCCCCTTGCCCCCAAACGCTGCCGACGAAAATTGCGCTGACGCGCTTGTTGCCGCTAACGCGACAACCCCCGATGCGGATTTTGAAAATCTTGCAGACCAAAACGCTAAAAAACCCGAAGGCAGCCTGAAAAAGCAAACCGAAAAACGCTTTATCGCGCTTGCAAACTTATTCAACCAAGTTTTTACGGGCAGCAATGTGCAGACCGTTAGCTTGGAAGCCACCAAAACCAACGCAAGCCGCAAGCGGTTAATCCCTGCTGCTTGGGATTTTGCCAAACGGCGAGTTTTGACTTGGTGCGATGCAGACGGCTTGATTGATGGCGAGAAGCCAAGCAGCAAACACGTTTTGCAATGGTTTGAAGCCTATTTCGCCCAATGCCTTACCGACCCATTCATCAACGGAACTTCGCCGCGCAGCAAGGGGCATGAAAACTGGAAGCCCGATTTTTCCTACCTGCTGAAAGCGACCACGCTTGAAAAACGAATTTTGGAAAGCCAACCATGAATCCCATCCAATCCCACAGCACAGAAGCCGAACAATCCCTGCTGGGCGGCTTGATGCTAGAACCTGCCGCCATTGTCAAAATCCCCACCGTGCGCGAAAGCCATTTTTACCACCAAGAACACGCCACGATTTTTCGCGCCATCCGCTGTTTGCAAGACCAGCGCAAGGATTGCGATTTGATTTCCGTGCAAGACGAATTGGGCGGCGATTTGGCAGCGGTTGGCGGCTTTGATTACTTGCTGACCCTTGCCCAAACCACCCCCAGCGCGGCAAACATTGTGCGCTATGCCCAAATCGTGATGGAGCACGCCACAGCGCGAGAAGCGGTGCGCATGGCGCAAGAATTTTCAGGCAGCCTGAACAGCGCCACCGCGCAAGAGCAAATCGCTGCCTTTGCCAGCAAGCTAACCGACTTGGCGAGTGATGACGTGCAAAATGACAACGAGACTTACACGCTAAACGACCTAATTCGCGCGGGCATTGAAAACTTTTCCGACCGTTGGGACAACGGCGGCGCGATTACGGGCTTGACTAGCGGCTTTGCAGAATTGGACAAGCTAACAGGTGGCTTTCAGGGTGGCGGCTTGTATGTGATGGCGGGGCGACCTGCGATGGGCAAAACTGCAGCCAGTATGACCCTTGCCGCCCATGCCGCCAAACACGCCCAAGGCGCGGTGTTGGTATTTAACATGGAAATGAGCCAAGACCAACTAGCCATGCGCAGTCTAGCGATGCAAGCGGGCGCGAGTTTGGACAAATTGCAACGCGGCGATGGGGCAGATGGCGAAGTGTTGAGCGCGTTTGACAAGAATCTTGATTACGACAACCGCGCCATGCAAAACATGGTTTTTGATTTGCGTGCGGGCATATCCATTGCCCAAATGCGAGCCAAAGCGCAACAAGTCAAAACCAAGCAGGGTTTGAGCATGATTGTGGTGGATTATTTGGGCTTGATTGGCGATGGCGGCAGACGGTTTTCAGGGGATACGGAGCGCGTAACGTGGTTGAGCCGCCAAGTGAAGCTGATGGCAAAAGATTTTAATGTTCCCGTTTTGCTGTTGGCGCAATTAAACCGCGATGTGGAAAAACGGCAAGACAAACGCCCTTTGATGAGCGATTTACGCGATAGCGGCGCGATTGAGCAAGATGCGGATATGGTTATTTTGAACTACCGCGATGCGTATTACAGCAAAAACGAATCGGATGATGTGTTTGAGATGATTGTCGCCAAAAACCGCATGGGCATTGAAAAAACTGTTTACGCGCAATGGCAAGGGCAATACAGCCGCATTGTGGATTTGGGGAGCGATTGGGTAACAGGCGCATTGTTGAGCCGTGAACGAGATAGCAGAACTGGGGGGCGCAAGTTATGAATACCTGCCTAACCTGCCGCCATGCCGACTTTCGCGCGGCGGCGGATTACTGGGGCTGGAAATCGGCATCGGTGGTATGCAAAAAGGGCGAGCCGTGGCGGTTTATCCCCTGCCGCAGCGAATGCAGTAATGGGCGGTTTCAGGCTGCCTCGGATGATGTGATTGCCAAGCGACGGGATTATGTGGAGCGGCTAGATGGATGAGTACAAACAAATCTGCCTTGAATACTACCAACGCCGCGCGGATGAATTGCAACAGCGTTGGATGAATGCAAAGGATGAAGCAGAAGCCGCCAAGATTGCGTTGGATTTGGAGCCGTTGATGAATTATTTGGCGAAAAGTGATCGCCCAAAGGTAGCCTGAAAGGGGAAGTATGAAATATTACGAAGGTTGGGATTTTGTTATTTGGCATGGAAAGATGGTTAAAGCATGGAGCAAACGATGACTGAATTTATTGTACTAAGAAAATCAAATTATGACGGCTGGCGAGTTATTACAGAGAGTTGTGGTGGAGTGGATTTTCAAACCGCTGACCGCATCAGAAATTATTACGTTGAAGTAAAAGGGCAACCATCTGATGCTATTCGCATTGTGGAATTAAAAGAAATGGCTGTTGATGCCACCAATCGCGTGAACCTGAAAAAGGCAGCCTGAAATGAACAAAATCATCCTACCCTATCCAAACCCCGCCCTAATGCCCAACCGCAAACACGGACACCATTGGGCAACCACACAGCAAGCCAAAGCCAAAGCCCGCCAAGAAGCCTATTTGCTTTCAGGCAGCCTGAAATACACAGGCGGCGGTTTGAAAATAACCTTTTTTACGCCCGATGCTCGCAAGCGCGATTTGGACAACCTACTCGCCGCCATGAAGCCAGCGTTGGATGGCATGGCGCAGGCAATCGGCGTGGATGATGCGCTGTTTCGCCCGCTGCTGATAGACAAGGTTAAGGCGCAAAGCAAAGACAAAGCGCGGGTTGAGATTGAATTGATGGGGCAGCCTGAAAATGAATGAACGCAAATTCCGCTGCCAAGTATCCAACCAGCGCCCTTTGTTTGAAAACCTATACAAAAACATCGTCCCCGAGCTACTGGCAGCGCACGGCGATTTGGAAATCACAATACGCCCCTACAAAACCAAGCGCAGCTATGAGCAAAACCGCCGCTTGTGGAGTTTGTACAACCAAATCGCCGAGCAGGTGTGGCTGGATGGGCGGCGATATGAAGCGACGATGTGGCACGAATATTTTAAGCAGCAATTTATCGGCTGCGATGAGCGTGTGTTGCCTAATGGCGAAATCCAAAAAATCGGGCTATCCACCACGCAGCTTAATACGCAGCAAATGGCGGAATATCAAACGCGAATTGAAGCGTGGGCAGCCGAGCAAGGAGTGATTTTTGAATACTGATAAAGATTTTCAGGCATGGGTGCGGCGGCAGAGGAGTTGTCTTTCAGGCTGCTTTTCGGAGTGGGTGGACGGCGAGGGGCGGTGTGAGTTTGCCCATGTGCGGCGTGTGTCGCGTGGCAGCGGGGTGGGCATCAAGCCGTTGTTTTCGGGTGTGCCGCTGACGCATACGGAACACACCATGCAGCATCAACACGGCGAAGCGTATGTGTTGGCAGCCAATGGAATTATTGCCGATGATGCGGCGGCTTGGTTTGAAGCGAAAGCGGATGAGTATTGGGAACGTTGGCAGGTTTTGCAAAAGAAAGGGTTGTTGAAGTAATGCAGTTGGATGAGTTGATGGAACAATGGGCGCGATGGGGCGCGCAGAATGGCAGCAAAGGCATCAACATCATTGGGCGGTTGATGGAGCAGTTTATCCCACATGAAGCCTATGTGAGCAGTATTCCGTATGGAGTGGATAGGGACGGCGTGATGCTGGCGATTGACCGTGTTATTTGTGCGATGCCACCTATTCGCCGCCAAGTGGTGGTGCTGGAATACACACAAGGCGGCACGCAGGAGCAAAAGGCGCGGCGATGTTGCCCGCAGATCGGGCGTGGGGCATTCAAAAATCAACTTGCGCTTGCCCATGCGCAAATCAGTAGCATTTCATGCGTGAAAAAGCTGTTGGATTATGTGTAAAAGTTCTTTACATTTCAGCCTTTTGTGATACAATTTTGCTATATTCGGGACGTTGTTGCGAGTAGGTGTAATGTTTCGTGATTCGGTGGAAGAGTAAAGGGCTTTCTCCGTTTCTGTTTGACTGCAAAACGACCATTGCAGTGGCTGTTTTTTTATTGCACTAGCGGATTTGGTCGCCGCGCCCTTTATGTGCAAAGGCTTTGATTGTGCCTCGGTCTAAACAATCCAACACAAAACCCACCAAGATCCGCAGCCGTCTTGGTGGGTTTTGTTATTTCAGGCAGCCTTAAATCGTGTAGATACCGAGCCGTTTTACGGTGGGAGTGCCGCAGTAAATCGTTATGTTGAAAGGTGTAGCAGATGGCGGAAACGTGTAGCTCATGCAATAGAAGCTGGGGCGATAAAGTAGTGCATGGGGCGGTTGGTTTGGCAAAAAACATACTGCACATAGAGCAGGTGGATGATGCCACGCGCAAGGATAGGCTGGCGAAATGTGCATCTTGTGATGATTTGAAACGTCATCATGCGTTGCCAAAAGGCGCGGATGTATCGTTGCTTGATACCTGTACCGCTTGTGGTTGTATCGTGCGCGAGAAAGTGAAGCTAGAAAATGAGCAATGCCCAAAAGGAAAATGGTAAGAGCTGGCGCGCAGGCAAGAACAGTGGTGAGCGCGGATACGGCAGCCGATGGCAAAAGGCGCGGCATTATTTCTTGTTGAAGCATCCCTTATGTGTGTATTGCCAGAGACAAGGCAGAGTAACCGCCGCCACCGTAGTTGACCATATCAAGCCGCACAAAGGCGATATGGAATTGTTTTGGGATAGTGCTAACTGGCAGCCATTATGCAAATCCTGCCACGATAGCATCAAAGCGCGTGAAGAAGCGCGTGGCGAAAAGCTGGTTGTGTTTGGATTGGATGGCTACCCTATTGATGGAGATGAATGATGAATACGCCCTTTATGACTTTTTGCATTGGCACGTCTATATTGAGTTTGGCGTTGAGTGCGTCTGCCGCGCTTGTGATGTGGGCGATGCACCTTGGTTGAGTGCGGGGGGGGTAGTCGCCAAAATTGGGACGTTGTCGCTCCTAACCGCCCGCCCAACTTTTTTAAAACGCTAACCGTAAAAACGCCCCTACGCGCGTGCGCGCGCGAGAAAGATTGCCATGACCACCAAAAAACGCCCCCGCAGCGACAGTACCGCTGCCGCCGTTGCCGCCTTTGCCGCCAGCGCAGCCACCGTAGAGCCGCCCATGCCATTGAGCGAAGCCGAGATGTACTACTGGAACGCCATCATCCGCGCCCGACCGCTGGATGAATGGACAGCTATAGACAAAATGCACGCATGGAACTTGTCCAAGACCATGCAATACATCGCCGACAGCCATGCCGACATCGCCACCAACGGCTTAACCATAGTGAACGAGCGCGGCACACCGATAGACAACCCCGCTATTCGTCGCTTAGAAACCCTATCGCGGCTATCCATAACCTACTCCACCAAGCTCCACATCCATGCCGAAGCCACCGTAGGCAGAAGCGAAGACAGCGCCAAACGCGCCAGCAAGCAACGAGAAGCCCAAACCACCCTAGGCAGCCTGAAACCCGATCTGAACGACCTCATCAACACGGTAAACTAGTATGACCCTAGGCGAAAAAATCATCGCATTCATTGAATGTCTCAACATCCCCGAAGGCGCAAAGGTTGGGCAACGTATCCAGCTAGATGACTTCCAAAAACGATTCATCCTTGATGTGTACGACAACCCCGCCCGCACCAAAACCGCCATCCTAAGCATCGCTCGCAAAAACGGCAAATCCGCCCTAATTGCGGGCTTATTGTTGGCGCATTTGGTCGGACCCGCCGCCGTGCAAAACAGCCAAATCGTATCAGGCGCAATGAGCCGCGAGCAAGCCGCACTCGTGTTTAAGCTGGCGCAAAAAATGGTGATGCAAAACCCCACTTTGCAAAAAATCATCAAAATCATCCCATCCAGCAAAAGCCTAATCGGGTTGCCCATGAACGTAGAATACAAAGCCATCGCCGCCGACGGCGCAACCGCGCAAGGCTTATCCCCCGTGCTGATTATTTTTGACGAAGTAGGGCAAGTGAAAGGCAGCCAAAACGACTTTTATGACGCACTGGTAACCAGCCAAGGCGCACATGCTGCCCCCTTAATGATAAACATCAGCACCCAAGCCCCAAAGGATGACGACCTACTCTCCATTCTGATAGACGATGCCCAAAGCGGCAACGACCAACAAACCATCTGCCACGTTTACAGCGCCCCCGAAGACTGCGACCTGCTAGATGAAAGCGCATGGCAAGCCGCCAACCCCGCATTGGGCAACTTCCGCAGCCTAGACGATATGCGCAGTCTCGCCCAAAAAGCCCAGCGCATGCCTAGCTTTGAAAACACCTTCCGCAATCTCAATCTCAACCAGCGCGTGAACCCCATCGCTCCCTTTATCCCCGTGAGCGAATGGAAAAAATGCCAACAAAGCGACGGCTTTCAGGCTGCATTTGAACATGGCGAAGTTTATGCAGGCTTAGACCTATCCGCCCGCAACGACCTCACCGCCTTTGTACTCGTTGCCCATCATAACGGCATCTGGCACGCCCAAGGCGAATACTGGACCCCACGCGCCACATTAAGCGAGCGCGCCAAAACCGACCGCGCCCCCTACGAAACATGGGCAAAACAAGGCTACCTAACCCCCTTAAGCGGCGCGACCATAGACTACAACGAAGTCGCCGAACGCATTATCACCCTATGCGAGCAATACAACATCCGCGCCATCGCCTACGACCGCTGGCGCATAGACGTATTCAAAAAAGCCTTAGGCGGCGCAGAGTTGCCGCTGATTGAATGGGGACAAGGCTTCAAAGACGCCACCGTTGGCATAGAAGCCCTAGAAGAAGCCATTTTCAATAACAAATTTCGCCACGACGGCAACCCCGTGCTCAATATGTGCGTGCACAACGCCCGCATCATTGCCGACGCCGCCAACAACCGCAAATTTGAAAAAGCCAAATCCACAGGGCGCATCGACGGCATCGTCGCCCTAGCCATGGCAATGGGCGTAGCCAGCCGCCAAGCTGCACCACCAGCAGCCGATTACCAAATCCATTTTATTTAGGCAGCTTTCAGGCTGCCTTTTTTGTTGCCCTCAAACTACGGAGAACCCATGAACCAATACACCAAAGCATACGGCAAATTTGAAATCAAAGAAGCCAGCGAAGACCAGCGCATCATCAAAGGCATCGCCACCACCCAAACCCTAGACCGCGACGGCGACATCGTAGAACCCAATGGCGCAGAGTTTGCCTTACCCATCCCCTTTTTATGGCAACACCAACGTGACAAACCCATAGGCGAAGTGATTGCCGCCCGCGTAACCGACAAAGGCATAGAAGTAGAAATCCACCTCGCCCAAATCAACGAAAGCGGCAAGCTCAAAGAGCGGCTAGACGAAGCATGGCACAGCATCAAAAGCGGTTTGGTTAAAGGCTTATCCATCGGCTTTCGCGGCAAAGAATACGCCCGCACCGAAAGCGGCATCCACTACACCAAATGGGACTGGCACGAACTCTCCGCCGTAACCGTCCCCGCCAACAGCGAAGCCACCATCACCGCCATTAAAGCCGCCGCATTAGGGCAGCCTGAAAAGCAATCTGAACCCATTTCGCCGCCCACGGCGGCAGAAACCGCGCCCACCAAAGCGCAAAGCGAAGCACCCGCTTCATCTTTTTTAACTGTAAAACTGCCCATCATCGGGCAAGGAGTCAAACTATGAACTACGCACAAATGCTCGCCGCCGTGAACCAATCCTTGGCGGAAAAACAAGCCAAAATTGGCGAGATTATGAGCCAAGCCGTAACCAAAGGCGCAACGCCCGACGAAGCGCAAGAAGCCCAAATCAAAGCCTATGAAGCCGAGATTGCCGTGTTGGAAGCCAATCAAGCGCGATTAGAAAAACTGGTTGCCGCCGAAAAAGCCGCCCAGCAAAACGCCACCCCCGTGCAAGGCGATACCCCAGAAAAAGGCAAAAGCGCAGCCATTGTAAAAGCCCAAAATCTAGGCGAGCTAGAAAAAGGCATCGCCTTTGCCCAATACGCACGCGCCAAAATGTATGCCGCGCTGGAATTGCGCGAAGGCAGGTATGTATCCCCAGTTGATGCCGCTAAACAGCTTGGCTACAACGACAGCGTTGTTGAATTTACCAAAGCCGCCCTTGGCACAACCACCGACACAGGCTTTGCTAAGCCTCTCGCAGAACCCCATGTATACACTGCCGACTTTATTGACTTACTGCGTAACGCCAGCGTGTTTGACAAACTCAAAGGCTTTCATAGCGTTCCCTTTAACGTCAAAATCAATGGGCAGCTCACAGGTGGCATCGCATCATGGGTAGGCGAAGGCGAGAAAAAACCGCTCACCAACCCAACTTTCGGACAAGTTGAAGTGGGCGGACACAAACTCGCCGCAATTACTGTTTACACCCAAGAATTGCTGCGCCGCGCCGACCCCGCCATTGATAAGCTCATCCGCGACGACTTAATCGCCGCCGCTACCGCGCTGGTGGATAAAACCTTTTTGGACGACCAAGCCCAAAACGACACCCGCCCCGCAGGTATTTTGAACGGGGCAACCAAAATCACCAGCACAGGCGACAGCGCCGACAAAGTAGAAGCCGACCTATTGAGCCTGCTTAGCGAATTTGCCAAAAACAACCTTTCCGCCGACAACAGCTATTTCATCATGAGCGAAACCCGAGCCATGAAATTAGCCCTGTTACGCGACGCGTTGGGCAGAACCTACTTTGAAGGCATGGCATTTGCAGGCGGCAGCCGCCACTTGCTCGGCGTGCCCGTGGTAACCAGCCAAGCCGTCGGCAACCACATTATCCTTGTGAAAATGAGCGAATTGCTGGTTGCCCAAGATGGCGGCGTAGATGTATCGTTTAACGACACCGCCACGCTGGTTGATGGTGCAACCACGCACAACCTATGGCAAGAAAACAAACTCGCCGTGCGCGTGGAACGCTTCATCACATGGGCAAAACGCCGCCCATTAGCCGCCGCGTATATTGAATACACAAGCTAAGGCGAAAACACAAAACCCCGAAAGTTCCAGCTTTCGGGGTTTTCTATTTGATTGTAATTAAAGGAAATTCCATGAATAAAAATCTACTGCAAACCCTATCCCAACTTGCCGAACAAGGCGAGCAACTTATCCCCATCGCAGGCTACGACGGCATGCACGTCAAAATCCACACCGTAGGCAGCCTGAACATTGTTAGCGAACGCGCCCAAGCATTGCGCGAAAAATACCCCAACGACCCCTATTTATCCGAACGACTCGCCGCGCTGGATTTCTACGACGGAAAAGGGCAATGGCTGTTTGATAGCGAAAACAATGAGCAAATGGCGATGCTGCAAAAACTGCCGTTTGGCGTGCGTCAAGAATGGCAGCAAGCCGTTGAAGCCGCGTTATCCAGCCAAACCCCAAAAAACTTAGCGATAGGCAAACCTTCCTGATTGACCTATCGCTAAATCTTGGCAAAACCCTAGCTGAAATCCGCTGCATGAGCGAATGCGACTTGCAGCTTTACGCTGCCTATGCCGCCGAAAATATGCTGCCCACGCGCCGCGCCGAAATCTACGCCGCGCAAACCGCCTATATCGTGGCGCAGGCAATGGGCGGCTACAAAGGCGCGTTTGAAGACTTTTTGCTGCGCAAAGCAGATGAGCGGGATGGGCAAGATTTTTTTGATGATTTTGACCCCGTTTAAAAGGAAAACCCATGTTCAAACTCTGGCAAAACGAAACCATGACCACCGAATACGGCAGGCAAGGCGCAAACAGCCGTTTTCAAACCCTAAACTTTGATGCCGCAGGTGGCAGCACCGACTTGGTGATGTATTTTGGCAGCCCAAACAGAGCCTACACCCTGCGCACCGCCAAAAACAGCGGCATAGACAACATTACGCTAAGCGTAACCGATGCCCTTGCCGACCGTGCTGACAACACCGCATACGCCCAAGGCGCAATCGTAGAACCGGCAGGCGGCAATGGCTATTTGTATCAATGCAGCAAGGCAGGCAGCAGCGCAGCATCCGCTCCCCGCTTTTTAACCACCATCGGTGCAACCATAGCCGATGGTACAGTCGTGTGGACATGTCTAGGCAAACGCCACAACCCTAGCGAAATCAAGCTCGCCCTATCCAAAGCAGGTTTAGACAGCGCGGGCAACACGTTATCGCTGGGCGCGGAGTTAAGGGGCGGCGCGGCAATCGCTATTTATGTGCGCATCACTTCCACCGTGAACGACCTATACAACGCAGGGCAAACGCCGCAGCTTGCCATCAACATCAATGAGTGCGCCATTGGCGCATCCTGAAAAGGATAAAACATGGAAATCCGCTATTTAACCCCCACTCACAACGCCCAAGCGGGCGACATCCAAGACATCAACGAAGCTCAAGCCAATGTGTTAATTTTGCTTAAAATCGCCGAAAAAGTAGAAAAAACACCCAAAAAAGCCCCTAAAACCACGCAAAAAGGCTAAACCATGGGATTCTTTCGCCGTCTATTTACCGCCAAATCCATGCAAAGCGTCCCTGTGCATGGTTGGGTGCGCGCATCCAGCGTAGGCTTTCAGGAATTTTTACCGCGCGTTAGCCAAGACAGCATCCACAGCTTTTTTGCCGTGTTTTCTTGCGTGTCTAAAATCGCCCACGACATCAGCAAGCTGCCATTATTAACCAAAGTCAAAAAAAACGGCATCTGGGCAGAGCAAGACATCCCAGTCCCTTATCTCAAACGCCCCAACCCCTATCAAACCTTGCAGCAGTTTTTTGAGTGCTGGCTCGCCAGCAAGCTGCTCAACGGCAATGCTTACATCTACAAACAGCGCGACATCAAAGGCAAGATAACCGAGCTATATGTGCTCAATGCCGACCTTGTGCAACCAATGATAGATGAGACAGGCGCAGTTTGGTATCAAGTGGGCGGCGATAAATTGGCAAATATCCAATACACCGCCCTTTTTGCCGCTGAAGACATCATCCACGACCGCTGGAACTGCTTTTATCATCCGCTCGTCGGGCTGCCGCCGATTATGGCGTGCAACATCGCGGCAGGGAATGGTTTAGCCATCCAAGAGAGCAGCCGCCACTTTTTTAGCAACCGCGCCCTGCCCAGCGGTATTTTGACCGCCCCTGGGCATATTGACCGCGAAAAAGCTCAAAACCTTGCCCAAGCATGGAACGAAGCCTACAGCAACGGCAAAATCGGCAAAACCGCCGTGCTGGGCGATGGCATGAGCTATCAGCAGCTTACTGTGAACGCGGTAGATAGCCAGTTGATTGAGCAACTGCGCTTGTCGGCAGAAATCGTGTGCAGCGCGTTTCACATGCCCGCCTTTTTGATTGGTTTTGGCATTTTGCCTGCAGGCATGAAAGTGTCTGATTTGAACGAGCTTTATTATTCAGGCTGCCTACAAAGTCTCATTGAAGCCATAGAAGCCCTATTGAGCAACGAGCTAGGCAATGCCAAGGCTGAATTTGATTTGCACAGCCTAATCCGCATGGATGCCCAAAGTCAAATGCAAGTGCTTGCCGATGGCGTCAAAGCCAGCGTATTAACCATCAACGAAGCCCGCAGCATGCAAGACAAGCCACCTGTTGAAGGCGGCGATACGCCTTATATGCAGCAGCAGAATTACAGTCTCGCCGCGCTCGCCAAGCGCGATGCGCAAAGCAATCCGTTTGATAATCGGCAGCCTGAAAATACGGAATAAGCTTGAATTTCAGGCTTTTTTGCAAAGGAAACCCCATGCCCATCCTAACCCTAAACGAAGTCCGCGCCCATCTGCGCTACGACAGCAACGACAACGATGCCGCGCTACAAATCATGCTGGATGCTGCCGAGCAAGCGATTAAAACCCATTGCGATGCGGGGCAAGATTTGGCACAGCCTGCCATCAAGCAAGCCGCCTTGCTGCTGATTGGCTATTGGGATGCCAATCGCAACGCCGAGCAAGGCAATGATTGGTATTTGCCACAACCTGTTTTAGCCTTGCTTACTCCCTATCGCACCCCCGTTGCCGTGTAAAGGATGCCCCATGAAAGCCAGCAACCTTACGCAACGCATCCAAATAGAACGCCCCATTATCCGCCGCGATGACTACGGCGCGCAAATCATAGAATGGCAGCCTGAAAGCACCGTGTGGGCAAACATACGCTTTCCCAGCGGCAAAGAATACCAAGCCGGCGGCGTGGATTTACACAGCGTTGCCGCATCGTTTCGCATCCGCCTGAACCGCCGCATTACCCACCAAATGCGCATCATTTTTCGCGGGCAAATCTACGCCATTCTCGCCATCTTGCACGACGAGCAAAACCGCGAATACACCGATATAGTCGCCAACCTGCAAGCAGGCGAAGGCAAATAGCGTTAAAAATTCCCATTTTTTAAACCTATTTTCTTGATATATCCATCCCATCAACAGGAGCAACACTATGTCCCGTTATGGCAAAAACATGACTGTAAAAGGGCTAGACCAGCTAATCCAGCACCTAGAACACTTGCCCGATGAGATACGCGGCAAAGTTGGCAGAGCCGCCACCGCCCGCGCCGCAGATTTTTTGCGCAACGAAATCATCAAAAACACGCCGCGCGCCGCCCAAGCCTACCGCGTAACCCTTGGCGACGGCACACGCATCACGCGCAGCCCAGGCGATTTAGCGCGCGCCCTGATTATCAAATACATCCCCGAAGCCGAGCGCAAACGCAATGCCGCATCCTGCCACAAAATCACATTCAAACGCGGCGCGGATGTGCATGGCATTGGCTACATTGCCCATTTTTTGGAATATGGCACATCGCCGCACGAAATCACGCTGAAAAACGGCAACACATGGCAACACCCAGGCACGCAAGCGCAGCCTTTTATTGAGCCAACTTTTAAAGCCAATAAAAAGCAAATTGAGCAAATTATCAAACAAGCGATTCAAGAAGCCGTGAGAAATGCAATATGACCGCCGAACAGCAAATTTACGCCCTGTTATCCCCCTTGCTGGGCGTTTTCCCCGAACACTTGCCCAACAACACGCCGCTGCCCGCGCTGTTTTACCAACGCATCGGCGGGCAAAAACGCAGCACCAATTGCGGCTACGATGAAGAGCCTGAAATCCGTATTACGCTGTTTGCAAGCTATCCCAAAGAACGCGCCGATTTAGTCGCGCAAATCAAAGCCGTATGCGCGGCGGCAGGCTTGGAGCAAGACAACCCCACCCAATACAGTTTTGACTATGCCACCAAAGCCCATGTAGCGATATGGAGCTATCGCGTGGACGAATAGGCAGCCTGAAAAGGCTATTTTTGCCCCTTAGGGGCTTTTTTTATGGAGTAAACCAATGACTAAAAGTCTGTATATCCCCTTTGATGGGGCAAAGCTGATTGCCGCCGAATATGGCGGGCAGGTGTATGTTGCCATGCGCCCGATTGTGCAGGGCATGGGTTTGGATTGGGCAACACAATCCAAGAAATTGCAAAAAAGCCTTACAAAATATGGGTGTAGGCATATGACTACACCTACCCCAAGCGGTGAGCAGGAAATGCTGTTTATGCCGATTAAGAAGCTAAACGGCTGGCTGTTTGGCATCAATGCCGCTAAAGTTCGTGCCGATTTGCGCGAAACGGTGGAGTGGTATCAGGAAGAGTGCTTTTTGGTGCTGTATGACTATTGGAATCGTGGCGAAGCGGTGCGGGAGAAAGTGCAGGCAGAATTGGACGCATGGCGCAATCAAGAAGCGGCATCGTTTGAGCGCGGCAGCCATGCTGGGCGTGATTTGAACCTGCGAAAACAGGAAAAGCATTACATCGCGGCGAAAATCCACCAATGCGAAGTAAACCTGTTGCAACCCGATTTGTTTCAGGCAGCCTAATTTTCAGGCTGCCTTTTTGTTGCCCGCTGCTTGGAATGGCGCGGGTGTTTTGCGGTGGAAGCCGCTTTTTTATGGAGTAAAACAATGGCACGAGCTATTAAATTCAACCAAACCCAAATCAAAATCGCGCTAGGCTATGACACGCAAACGGTTAAGCCCAGCAAGATTGACCCAGCAGACCCACGCGCGCCTGTGTTCACATCAGCAAAACACGGCTTGGCAACAGGCGATGTGATTTTCCTAAGCGGCACAGACTATTCAACCGCCAGCGGCTATTTCAGCGTGGCGGTAAGCGATGAAAACACCTTTACCGTTTCGCGCCCCGATTTTTCGCTGCTATCCGCTGCCGATTTAGCCAAACTGGTTTACGCCAAAGCAGAAATGTCGGGTTTGTGCGAAGCCAAAGACATAGACATCACACCATTTAGCGTGGACTATGAAACCGTAACCACCAACTGCGACGAAGTTTCGCGCGAAGAAGGCACGGTTAAAGCAGGCGAAGGCAGCATGAATATTTATTGGAGCATGGATAAAGAGCTGCATTTGAAATTGGAAGAAATGGGGCAAAACCAAATCGCCACCTATTTCCAATTTCGCCAGCCCAACGGCAAGCGCGTGCGTGGCTATCAATGCACCGTGTCGGAATTTAGCTATTCAGGCGAAGCGGACGGCAATTATTCGGGCAAAGTGGGCTTTAAATTTCAAAGCCTGAAACATGATGTGTTGTTACCTTAATGCAAAACGCCCCCTTGTGGGGCTTTTTTAAAGCGAGAAAATCATGGCGCAAAACCCAACATTGAGCGGTGCGCTTATCCAATGGGCTTTTACTCAATACAACCCGCAATATATGAGTGGCGATTTATTGCAACTTGCCTTTGCCCAACGCCAGCCCATCGCAGGCAGTCTATTGGATTTAGGCTTTGCCCAACAAAGCACGCTGGTTGGCAGCCTAATTGGGTTGGCTTTCAGCCAAAACCGCCCGCTTATAGGCAGCTTGTTGCAATACGGCTTTGCCCAGCATCATGCCACGCGGAAATTCAAATTCAAAGGCAGCCAAACGCAAGGTTTTGGCGATTTTGATATTGCGGTTTATATCGGCGGCGTGGCGGTGAACATGTGCGAGTTCGCTCAAAGCATGACCATTTCGCACGGCGAAAACGAGAGTTATTTGTGCAGCTTTGTGATTCGTCCACGGCGTGATCGCAAGTTGCCGCGCGAGATGGATTTGTATCGCTGGTATGCGCAGCCTATTGTGGTGCAAGCCGTCAGCGCAAGCGAAACGGTGCAGTTGTATCAAGGAATTGTGGACAGCGTGGACTATGCCATGATGCAAGGCGTGCTAACCATCCAATGCAGCGACAGACGCGAGCAACAAATCAACGCGCTGCCGCACAGCACCATCGCCGCCATTGGCTACACTTCCAAAGCCGCGCATGGCGATAAATTTGACACGCAAAAAGATGAGCTGGATAAGCGCTTGACCACCGTTCCTGCCAGCTTTGAGTTTGATGCTAATGGCACGCCATACTTGACCGCGTGGAAGCCCAAAGATGTGCCCGATGTGGTGTTGTCGCCCTGTGTGATTTATTTGCGCGAGCCAAAATTAAGCCTTGCCAGCGTGGGCGGCGTAACCAATGCGGTGGACGTGGAAGTTTCGTTGCAACACACGCGCCTATTGCAGCGCAGCCATATCATCAACATGGATTTGAATATCGGCGTGTGCGAGTATGCCAAGTTTGGGCAACTGCCTGATTTGGACGAAATCAACAGCGCAGTCAATGAAACAGGTTGGACGATGTGGGGCTACAACTTGGAACGCGTGGCACGCACAGGCTGGTATAACTGCGATGGGCGGCAAATGGCGTGGTATCGCGATGGCAATGCGCGGCAATACGATGGCGATAAGCTGGTGAGCAAAAGTAAACGGTTTAACAGCGATGTGGTTGCTGGCAGCATTGAAGCGATTAAGCGTTGGACGCAAACCATCGCGCAAACCATCAAAATACGCGTGGAAAACCGTGCATCTATCAATCGTTATCAGGAAGTGAAGCAGGGCATCAGCTATACGGTGAACGTGGACGCGCCCGAAGGATTGAATTGGGACAGCGCCGATAATCCGCACGCCGATAGGGTGCAATACGAGCAAAGCAGCCAAAACACGCTGTATTACCCATTTTTCAAACAAGGCAATTTGCCGCGCATTCCCCATGCTCGTTTTCAGGCTGCCGATAATGGCGATTGGTATGCTGATTTTGACGATTCGGGCGGCGAGTGGGCGCGCACCTTGCAAGTGGCGTATCACACCGCCTACACCCTGATTCTTGCCGCGCATCGGCAAAACACGGTGGAATTGGAAGTGAAATTTATGCCACATATTGACCTGCGCCACACGCATGAAATCCAGCATCCGCTGTTTCACGGCAAAGCCAAGGTATCGCATTTCACCCACAGCTTTAATTTTGAGACCAAGCTGGGGCAAACCACCGTGCAATACCGCTTTTTCCAAAATGCCGAAGACAATGGGCAATACACGCCATTCAGGCAGCCTGAAAACCCTGCGCAGACCTTTCCGCGCTACACGAATCGCAGTAGCGTGGGCAAAGTGTTGTTGCCCAAGGGCGGGGAAGATGAAATCGCAGGCAGCATGATGGGCGGCAGCCTAGAAATAGGCATGGAACGCTATCGCTACGGCATGATTTATCAACAGGTGAACGGTGCCAAGATAAACGGCAAGGAGCAGGGAAAATATCAAGCCCACGTGTTGCGCTTTAAAACGCCTGATATTGAAGAAGCCAGCACGGCAACGCGCACACTGGAGCGCAAATTGACCTATGCTGTGAATGTGTATAACGATGCAGTGAGCGTGAGAATATAAATGGACTCAAACGAACTTCGCCAAGCCATCCGCAAAATCATCGGCTATCCCGAAAAAACCAACCAAAGCCAAGAAGCCCGCCAAGGCAAGCGCGTGTTTGGCGGCGTGGGAGAGTATTGGTACAACGGCGGGAGTGGTGATAAAAAAGGCGGGGATGATAAAAAAGGCGGCAAGAAAGGGGGCGGTAAAAAAGGGGGTGGTAAAAAAGGGGGTGGGGATACCGACCCCATCGGCGACCCGCTGCGCCGCCCACAAGTAGGCGAGCCGATGCCGCGCTTGGAAGGCTTGCACGATTGCGACACAGGGCAATGCGTTGCCGTGAATTTTGACCCAAATATGGCTAAAAAGCCCGATGGTTGGCAAGACCCTTGCACGCCGCCGGCGGCGAAAAAGGGCGATAATGTACATATATTTAAATTAAACTTTTGGCTAAGAATCCCAGGTCAAAACAGAGCTAAAACTATTAAAGTTGTTTACGCACGCGACCGCGGAAGCCCAGAAGCAAATAAGGCACAATATGACAGTATTGCACACCGATTGCTGAATGAAGCACCTTTTGAGCCAAATAAGAAACTACTAGAAAGTGATGCCCCCCCTGGATTCCCTTATTGGTTGAGCGAGCCCTATTTTGCTTATGGTGTGTGGAATCGTGTGATGTCACATCACAAGCGAGGCAGTGAACGCGCAAGTGCGTATGTTTCATGGAGTATAGGAAAAGCCGAGGGTGGTGAGCAATTAGATGATGGGAACGGCGGCAAACCAGCCGATTGCGCCGAAATGGTGGCAACCGCAGGCGGCTTTAAACCTGCCTGCCAAGATGCCAGCGGCTATCCGCCCAATCTGCAAAAAGAAACCATGGGCTTCACGCTGTGCGATGCCGAGGGCAACCCTGTGGACATTGAAACCAATGGGCGCGGCTGGAAAATTACCACCAAAGACTATACCGCGATTGTGGATGAAGAGTTTACCGTGCAATCGGTAACAGATAATTAAATCAGGCAGCCTGAAAATGGTTGCCTTTTTTGTGGAGTAAAACATGGCAACCACCGATGTATCCATCAACCTAGATGCCAGCGGTTTAAACAGCAGCACGCAATCGGCGATTGATAGCTTAACGCGGATGCGCGGCAGCTTGGGCAGCTTGGCGCGAGAATTGCAACGCAGCGAAGCTCAACTGCGCGGCGGGGAGGATGCGGTAACAGCATTGCGTATCCAACAAATCAACGCTACCGATGCCCAACGCGCCACCTTAAACGCCGTGCATCAACACAATATTGCGCTTGCCGAACTGCGCAATCGTATTGAAGCGCAGATTGCCGCTGAAACGCGCCGCCGTGCTGCGGTAGAAAGCACCTTATCGGGCTTACGCAACCAAACCCTTGCCATTGGGCGCACGGCAGCGCAGATGCAGTTGATGGAGCTGCGTAGCAACGGCGCAACCGCCGCGCAAATCCGCCAAGCACACGCCATGCAAAACCTGATTGCGGCGCACGAGCGCATTAACCGCAGCCAAGGCAGCGGCATAGGCAACGCCGCAATCGCCGCAATCGGCATTGGCAGCGTGGCAGGCATCGCGCAGATGATGGACAAGTGGACGGAGTTTAACAACCGCCTGAAACTGGTTACTGCCAGCAGCCAAGAATTGAAAACCGCGCAAAGCGAGTTGCTGAACATCGCCACGCGCACGGGGCAGGATTTGGATGGTGTTGCCAGCGTGTATCAACGCTTTGCCGCCAACGCCAAGCAGCTAGGCATCAGCCAGCAAGACACGCTGGCGATTACCGAAACGGTCAACAAAGCCATTGCCATAAGCGGCGCCAGCGCGGAAAGTGCCAGCGCGGCACTCACCCAATTTGGGCAGGCGTTGGCTTCGGGCGTGCTGCGCGGCGAAGAGTTTAACTCAGTGATGGAAAACGCCCCCAGTCTTGCCGCTGCGATTGCCAAAGGGCTAGATGTGCCTGTGGGCAAGCTGCGCAATTTGGCGAACACAGGGCAGCTCACCGCCGATGTGTTGGTGAAAGCCTTGCAACGCGCATCAAGCAGCGTGGATGCCGATTTTGCCAAAACCAACATGACCATTTCGCAAAGCATGGTAAATGTGAAAACCCGCTTGGTGGAGTTTATCGGCAAGTCGGGCGAATCATCGGGCGCAGTTAAAGTGCTTTCAGGCAGCCTGAATCTGTTGGCGAACAATATCAAGCCCGTGGTAACGCTGCTCACCGCATGGGCAGGCATCAAGCTGGCATCTTGGCTGGTAACATCCGCTGCGGGTGTGGCGCAAAATATCGCCGCCCACATTGCCTTGCGCCAAGCCGCCGCCACATCTGCCATTGCCAACGGCAGCAACGCGATTGCCATTTCTCGCGCTGGCACGGCGGCGCAGATTGCTGGTTTGCAGGTAACGGGCTTTTCAGGCAGCCTGCGCGTGTTGGCGGCATCGGCAAGAGTGAGCGCCGCATCGTTGCACAGCTTTGCCAGCACGCCTGCCGCCGCAGGTTTGGGAAAATGGGCGCTGGGTTTAACCGCCGTTGCCGCAGGATTTACTGGACTTGCATCCGCCATCAACGCCGCGCAAGGCAAAAGCGCGGACAACTGGATTCATGGCATGGCAAACAGCCTTGTTGGGCTGGACAACGAAACCGAAAGCATCGGCACTAAGATATACGATTGGTTGCACCCGATAGACCAAGCCACCGAAAAACTGCAAGCGCAGCAAAAAGTCGCCGCCCAGTTGAAAGAAACGCTGGGCGACACGCAGCAATCCACCGCCGAAAAAATCGCCCAAGCAGGCAGCGTTGCCGCCTACAAAGCGGAGAACACCAAGCTGGATGATTTGCGCAAATCGTTGTCCGATAGCGTGGTTAAGTACACCGAGCAAAACGAGCAACTGGGCAAAAGCAAGGAGCAGTTGGAAAAACTGCGCTTGGAGCAGGAAAAAGCCGCCGCCATCATTAAAGCCCGTGCCGAGATTGAAAAATCGTATGCACAATACACAGGCAGCGACAAGCAGGATTTAATCAACAAGGATTTGGCGCAGGCATCCAAGCAGATTGAGCAAGATTTTCAGGCTGCCACGCGCGAGCTGGATAAATACACCCAAGCGCAAGCTGCCGCCGCAGCCGCCACCAAGGCGCGCGAAGCGGTAGAAAGTAGCATCAATGGTTTGCAAGAAAAGCTGAAATTGTCCTACGCGGCAACGCAAGACGAAGCCGAACGCATGAAATTAGCCATGCAAGGCGCGAGCGCGGCGCAGCTAAAACAAGTGGAAGCCTTGCAAACCGCCGTGGCGCTGCAAGAGAAGCAGAACAAGGTAAACCAAACCTTGGAAGACTTACGCCAAGAATTGCAGCGCGTGGGTAAATCCGCCGCCGAAATTAAGCTGATGGATTTGAAAAACGCGGGCGCAACCGCCGAGCAGTTGCAAGAAGCCAAAGCCTTGCTGGATGCCACCGCCGCCAAAGAAGCCAGCTTTAAAACCATTGAAAGCGCGGGCAACAAAATGGACAAGGCGGCAGACAAAATGCTGCAAGCCAACGAAAGCAGCATTGATGCGCAATGGGCAAAATACAAGGCGCAGGCGGATGAATACAACGCCACGCGCCGCTACACCGACCCGCTGCAATCGCTTGCCAAGGCAGGCATTGACCCGCAAACAGGCGAGAAGCTAGACAAAGCCGCCGCCATGCAGGAGCGCATTGCTAATGTGATGCAAGCCGTTGCCACGCTGCAAGGCAACGCCACGCAGCAGCAAACAGCCAGCATGGAGCGGGCATCCGCCGCCATGCAAGCCGCCGCCCAAAGCCTTGCCCCGCCTGCCACGCAAAACAGCGAAACCGTGTTTAGCCAAGCGGTGAGCGCATTTAGCGCAGCGGTGAGCAATTTTGTGAACAAAGCCAGCAGCCAAAACGCGATGCAACACATTACGCTGGATTTCAGACTGCCTGATGGCAAGGCGTTGAGTGGCAAATTGTTTGCCGAAAGCAGTTTTGTAGAGCAGTTGAAAAAAGTGAGCCAACAAACCTTGTTTGATACCTTGCAAGGCGCGGCGCGGGCGAAGTCATAGTTATTTTGCCAACCACTCGCGGCAGATTTTGAGCAGCGCTTGCGTGCGGCTGCCGCCTGCTTTGGCAATGGCTTCGTCGATGACATCCATTTCAGCCGCTTTGGCTTGGATACTTAATCGGCGATATTCGCCGCTGGCAATCTTGGCTTTGTTAATGGCAGATGCAGTTTTGGCGTAGCGTTTTTTGGCTTCGGGAGTAATTGCCATGATTTATCCTTTCGGGTATGATTGCTTGAAAGATTGGGAGGGCGGTCTCCTTAGTCCCGCCCTTGTTTTAGGTTAATCACTCTTTGCTATTTAATAAGCGGGTAGGCTGATTAGTAGCAAAACCACTAGGATTAAGAACTTAACCATTTTGCATCACCTCCTTTCTTTTTAGGATTTCCCGCTGTTCCCGCAGCGGGATTTCTGTTTTGGAAGTTCTTAATCTCAATAGATGTATTTTAGTTATAACTAAAATAAAAGTCAAGCATTTTTAACACAGGCAGCCTGAAAAATGGCTGCCTTTTTCTTTGGAGAAAAGCATGGTTTTATCAGATAGCGGAAAGGAGCGGCAATGCCAGTAAACACAATTAACACGGCAGCGGCGGTGAACATCAGCGCAATCGGCATCGCGGGGACGTTTTTTGGTATGCCGATTGAAGCCCTTGTGTTGGGCGCAGTCGGCGGCGCGGTGGCACTTGGACGCAGCGAGCCGAGCGGACGGCGGCAGGCAGTTTCGGGCTTGATTGCCAGCATGATGTTGGCGGGGACGCTATCGCCCTTGTTGGTAGAACTGGGCACGAACTACCTGCATCTATCCGATACCGCACTGTTAAAGGCGTTTGTGCCGTTTGTGATTGGCGCGACATGGCAATGGTTTTTGCCGAAATTGACGGTGATCGCAGAAGCGTGGTTGCAGAAAATCTTTAAAAAGGGAGACGGACAATGAACGAGTATTTGGATATGCTTTGCGGCATGATTATTTTTGTTTATTGCGCGTGTCGTTTGGGCGGGCGAACGTGGAAGTGGCACGATTTGGAGTTTTGGGCGCATTTAGTGCTGATTGGCAGCGCGGTGGCGATTGTGGCGCGGCGGGAGCAAATGCCGATGGAAGCAGTGCTGTTTCGGCTGGGCGTGGCGGGCTATTTTATGGCGCAGACGTGGAAGATTTGGCAGATGCAGCGAAGGATGAAACGTTGTGAATAAAGATGGCAGCTTTTTCAGGCTGCCTTTTTTGCGCCCATGCGGCGCGTTTTTTATAGGAGTAAACCATGTATCAATTAGGCAAAACCAGCTTGCAACGGTTGGATGGCGTGCATCCGAATTTGGTTCGGGTGGTGCGCCGCGCGATTGAGATTACAGCGCAGGATTTTAGCGTGAACGAAGGCTTGCGAACGATTGAGCGCCAACGCCGCCTTGTGGCTTCGGGCGCATCGCAAACCTTGAACAGCAAGCATCTGAAACAAGCGGATGGCTTTGGGCACGCGGTGGATTTGGTGCCGTGGGGCGATTTTGACGGCAATGGCACAAAGGAAATTTCGTGGCATTGGGGACATTTTTACCCCATCGCCGAAGCGATGCGAGTCGCCGCCAAAGAATTAGGCGTGCGCGTGCGCTGGGGCGGCTGCTGGGCGTGTTTGAATGATAGCACGAAGCCAGCGCAAGACTTGGTGGCGGATTACTCGGCGGCGCGGCGGGCGGCAGGGAAAAAGGCGTTTATGGATGGACCGCATTTTGAGTTGTGTTAGGGGAGTGCATGAATAAATATCTACTCTACGCAGGCATCATCGCCGCGCTTGTATTTGCTGAATGCCGCGCCTTGCAAATTTGGCGCGCCAAAGGCTACAACGAAGCCAAAAGCCGATACGAGCAGCAGGCATTGAAAGCCGAAAACGCGCGGGTAAACGCTGTGCGCCAAACCGAACAGAAAGCCGCGCAAGATTACGCGGCGAGATTGCAAACCATTGAACAGGAGAAACAAGATGCACAAAACGCTAATCATGCTTTGCGCCGCGAGCTTGACCGCTTGCAACAGCGTATCGCCACCAAAACAAACCAAAGCGGAAGTGCTAAAAACTTGCCCCAAACCGCCCGCCCATCCGCCGATGCAAACGCTGCCCAAGGCTGGGTTTTACTCGGAGAGTGCGGCAAACGATATGCGGCAATGGCTGAAATAGCGGATGGGCAACGCGATAAGCTGGCAGAGTGGCAGGCTTGGGGGGAGGCGGTGGATGGAATATGGCAGCCTGAAATTCGTTGAGGTTTTAGCTATTTTTTGCCACAAAATCCGTTCCGCAAAAAATTTCGGAGTATTGATTTTATTGAGAAAAAATCAGGTATTTTGAGAAATTTTGCGGAATGGAAAATAGGCTCAAAGCCTTTATTTATGTGGATTTAGGCTATAACTGGGCGATATAATACCGCGCTTTTTGGGGCGGATTTTGGAGCATCACTGGTTTTGACTGAGGCAGCCTGAAACGAGACTTGGCGCAATGGGCGCGATGCGGTTTCAGGCTGCCGATTGATGTTTCTGCCGCTGCACATCCATATTTCATACAGGCATATTTCACACAGGCAGCCTGAAAATGTTTTTACGCTTTGGTTTTACCGCTTTGGTTTTACCCGTTTTCAGGCTGCCGCAAAAGGTTTTGCTATGAACAATCGTTCCCTTTATCCCCTTTGGCTTGCGCAAACCGCTTGGTGCGCGCTGATTGCGCTCACGCTGCTGTGGGATTGGGCGTTTGCGCCGTTGCACACGGGGCGCGTGCTGCTGCTGATTAAGCTGCTGCCCCTGCTGTTGCCGTTGCGTGGCATTTTGCGCGGACGGGTTTACACTTATCAATATTGTTCTATGCTGATTTTGGCGTATTTTTGCGAAAGCGTGATGCGCTGGTTTGACCCCACGCCGTTAAGCCGTGCGCTGGCAGGTGTGGAAACAGCGCTGTCGGTGGCGTTTTTTGTGTGTTGTTTGTGGTATTTAAAACAGTTTAAAAAGAAGGATTAAGCGCATGGATTGCTCTGAACGCAAGGTTTTGTTTAGCCGCGAAACGCTGCCGCTTTGGCTGGGCTTGTTTGTGATTGTGGTGGCGGCGCCGTTTTCTATTATGCGCGTGGGCCCTTTGCCCAGCTTTTTTTTGGAAGCGGGCTCGCTGTTGGGCTGCTTGATTTTGGTGGCGTTCACGCTGCTTTCAGGCAGCTTGAAAACGCGGATTCCTGCCGCATCGTATTATTTTGTTGCGCTGGCGATTTTTTGGGCGGCGCAAGCGCGCATGATGCAGCTGACTTATATCGGCATGAGCGACATGGCGGCATGGACGTTTGCCATATTGGCGCTGCTGTGCTGGGCATGCCGCGGCTGGGTGGCGCGCTTGGGCGCGGAGCGGGCGTTGTCTATTTTGGCGGCGGTATTGTTGCTGGGCGCGGCGCTGCAAGCAACGGTGGGCTGGCTGCAATATGCTGATTTGGCGGATAAATTCGGCGGCTTGCTGATGTATCGCAAGGGCATCGTGGAAGGGCAGCTCGCCCAGCGCAATCATTTCGCACATTATTTGATGTGGGGGATGCTGGCAACAGGCTGGCTTTGGGCGCAACGGCGTTTGGCGCTGGTTTTTGCGCTGCCGCTGATGCTGTTTATTGCGGCGACTATGGGCTTAACAGGCTCACGCACCATTTTTGGCTATGTGTTGGCGATGATGGCGCTGTTGCCGTTGTATCGCGGGTTTTCAGGCTGCCGCAGCACGCGTACGGTGTTAGGCTTGGGCGCGGCGGCGGCGATTGTGTTGCTGGGGCAGTTTGCGGTTGAGCCTGTGTTGGATTTGTTCCGTGAGGGCACGATTACCAGCGCGGCAGAGCGCATCAGCCACGGCTCGCAAATCGCAGGCTCGGGACGTGGTTACGAATGGCAAAAAGCGTGGCAAATTTTCCTATCCGCGCCGTGGTTTGGGCATGGCTGGGGCAGCTATCCGCTGTATGGCTTTTTAACCAATGTTTACCCCACCACCTTTCGCCCGTATGAAACCAATGTGTTGTTCACCCACAGTCATAATTCCTTTCTCAACTTGCTCGCCGAAATGGGCATCGTGGGCACCGCTTTGGTTTTGCTCGGCATGGCATGGGCGATTCGTGGCTGCTTTCAACGCGCCAATGCGCCCGCAGGCGTGTTGATTCTCGCGCTGATCAGCGTTTCTTTGGTGCACAGCACGCTGGAATATCCGCTTTGGTATGTCTATTTTCTCAGCATTTTTTCGCTGTTTATCGGCTTTGCCCCTACCACAGCCAGCGAGCAAGCCCAAGCATCAGGCAGCCTGAAAACCCGCGCGGCGGATGTTCGCCCCAGCAAAATGGTTTACGCCGCCGTTGCCGTGGCAACTGCGCTATTGAGTGCAGGCATTGTGTATAACGCTGTTGTGTATCAAGAATTGCGCCAGTTTTCTGCCAGCGGCGGCAACACCGCCCAACAAGCAAAAAATATCGCAGGCTTGCAACGCATCGCCCGCCGCAACGCGCTCTTTCGCTACTACGCGCATTTTCAGCTGATCAACCATTTTGACCCCAACAGCAAAACCATGCCCGAATGGGCAAAAGCCGCCGCCGATTCGCTGCAATATCGCCCCTATGCCAACGCCCAGCGCTATGCCTTCGCCGCCTATCGCGCAGGCAATATTCAGGCTGCCCGCGATTGGATGATGCTGATGTATCACTATTACCCCACCAAGTTTTCTGCCTACGCCAGCCCGATTATGGACAGCGATTATTACCCACAATTGCAAGCCGATTTCAGCGCTCAATGCCGCGCTTACTACGCCAGCGTGCAGCAAATTCCGCTTTGCGTGCAAGCCGCGCCGCCTAAGCCTGCGATTGAGGATGTGTTGAACAGAATGCGGGCGATGCAGGGGAAGGGCGCAAGTAAAAAAGATTGAGCGCTTGGGGTTATGCGGGGTTGTATGCAAACGATTAGGCAGCCTGAAAATGGGAAAACCTATTTTCAGGCTGCCTTTTGGCATCTGCGGCAGCCTGAAAACGGCGCGGGCATCAAAAAAGGCGGATTGAAAATAATCCGCCTGATTGGTTTACAGGGTTGAAATCGGGTTTCAGGCTGCCTTAGCTAAGGGCGAGGCAGATTAGCCCGAGCAAGGCAGGGGCGGCTTGGATCAGCGCGGGGCGTTGTTTGCTCGGCTGGCTATACCATAGATACACGCCTGCGGCGGTGGCGGTGCCCAGTGCGGCGAAGATTAAGCCGTTTGCCATGCCGTAAAGGTAGTTGCTGTCGGCGACGATGTGCAACAGAATGCCGAGAAAGGCGGATAGGGCAAGGGCGATGTTGTAGATGGCGAGATTGTTAAACGGCGCGCGCACGATGGGCAGGTGTTCGGGCGGGATTTGGAACACGCGGCGGAAGTTGCTGGCGCCGTAGGCAAGCAGTTCTAGGTAGAAGATGTAGAAATGGATGGCGGCAGTGATGACGGCGCAGAGTAGGGCGAGGTAGATCATTTTAGTCTTTCATGTGGTTGAGTTTTTGGGCTTTGGTGTTGAGATAGTTTTGGTTTTCTGGGTTGATGCCGACGTGCAGCGGCAGGCGTTCGACGATGTTGATGCCTGCTTGTTGCAGGGTGTGGACTTTTTCGGGGTTGTTGGTGAGCAGGCGGATGCTGTGGATGCCGAGGTGGTCGTAGATTTCTTTGGCAAGGGTGAAGTCGCGGGCATCAATGGGCAAGCCGAGGGCGAGGTTGGCTTCTACGGTGTCCATGCCTTGGTCTTGCAGGGCGTAGGCGCGGATTTTGTTGATTAAGCCGATGCCGCGCCCTTCTTGGCGCAGGTAAACAATCACGCCGCGCCCTTCGGCGGCAATGGCTTGCATGGCGGCTTGCAGCTGGGGGCCGCAGTCGCATTTTTGCGAGAATAAGGCGTCGCCTGTTAGGCATTCGGAGTGGATGCGCGAGAGCACGGGTTTGCCGTCGGCGATGTCGCCCATAACAAGGGCGATGTGTTCTTGCCCTGTTTGGCTGTCTTGGTAGCCGTGCATTTGGTAGATGCCGTGTTCAGTGGGCAGGCGGCAGGAGGTGATGTGTTGTAGTGGCATGTTGGATTCTCCTTGTAGTGAGTGGTTGGTTATGGTTAGCGCCTCTGAAAAAAGGGGCTGGTGGTTATGGGCTGTCTTGTAAGGCAGCCTGAAAAAAAGGTTTGTGCCTTGTGGTAAGCATTTGTGTAGCTTTAACCATGCGTCTCGTGCCGACGGGGCACTTACTTTTCTTTGCTTCGCCAAAGAAAAGTAAGCAAAAGAAAGGCGACTGCGATTGCAGGTTTGCTTCGCAAACTTCCCTCGCTCCACACGATTTTTCGGGCGGACAAAAAACTCGCAGCTTCGCTGCTCAAACAGTTTTGTCCTTTTTTCCCGAAAAATCGTGTTCCACTCGGCTGCGCCAGCAGGGGGCGTGCTTTGTGGTAAGCATTCGTGAAAGGCAGCCTGAAAATGGGTTTGCGCTTTGTAGCAAGCGTTGGTTGCGAGATTAACTGTTTGGTTTTTTCAGGTTGCCTATTACTACGGATAACAATTTAGGCAGCCTGAAAACGGTTTCACCCATTGCAACAAGCATCAGCACAGCGTCTTACGTTACGCTTCATTTTTCAATCTGCCGTTTCTTCCCCCTGCGGCTGGGGCAGCAATTGGCTGAGTATTGTGTGGATGCCAAGGGCTACGCCTACCCAATGGGCGAGTTGTTCATCGCTGAGCGGGGCGGCGGTTTCTAGGTGCAACACGCCGTAAACCGTGCCGTCTTCGGTGCTGATGGGTAGGCTGGTTTGGCTGGGGCTGCGTTGGTTGTGCTCGCCTTTGAGTTCGCCGTTGGCAAGCCATTGTTGGGTGCTGTGGGCGATTTGTGTCCAGCCTGATTGGGCGCTGCGAGCGGCAAGGTGTTGCCAGTAGTTGTCTTCGTTGAGCGCGATGCTGTCTTCAACGGGCGCGCCGTGTTGGATTAGGCGAATCAGGCTTTGGCTGGGGGCGTGGTTGCCGTAAAGCGCGATGGTTTGCGTGGGCTGTTGGCTGTGGGCGGAATCTAGCGCCATGTAGAGCTGTTTGAGCAGGGCTTCGGCTTCGGGCTGTTGGGCGAAGGTAGGGGCAAGCTGGCTGGGCAGCAGGATGCTGCGTTCAATGTGCGCTTGCCCGTGTGCGATGATGGTTTGTGTGGCGGCGCGGGCGATGGCGATGGCTTCGGGGTTGAGTTTGAGCGCTTGGGTTTGCAGGTAGTCTTGGATGGTGTGCATCTGGGGTCTCCGTTTGTTTCAGGCTGCCGTTAGGTGGGGCGCGGGGCGGGAATAATCAAGATTGTGCGGCAGCCTGAAAAATAGGAGTGCTGGGTTTTCAGGCTGCATCAGGCGGCTTGGGGCAGCCTGAAAACGCTGTTGGGCAAGATTTGTTTTCAGGCTGCCGATTAACACGGTTATGAGCGCCCGTTCACATCAATAATCCACACTTCGCTTTGCGAGCCGAGCCGAAACGGGATGCCCCAAAAGCCGTAGCCCGAAGTTACGACAAAATGCCCGTTGCCGATGGCTTTGTAGCCGTTTGCCAGCGCGGGGTAGATAAATTTCACGATGAGATTGGCGGGGAAGATTTGCCCGTTGTGAACGTGTCCCGATAGTTGCAAATCAATCGGCAATTCGGCGTGTTGCGCGATTTGGTCGGGGCGATGGTCTAGCAAAATAATGGGCTGCGCGGGGTTGGTTTGTTGCACAAGGCTGTGGGTTGCTTGGCGATGGCTGTCTAGATTATCGGGGCGACCAATCAGCCAAAATTGGTTGTTGATTAGGATGGCTTGGTCATTCAGCACTTGAATGCCTGCGTCTTCAATGGCGCGGGTGATGGCTTGGGGGTTGATGAAGTAGTCGTGGTTGCCCAAGGTGGCATACACGCCCAGCGGCGCGCGCAATTGGGCAAGATGGGGCTTCATGTTTTCGGCGGTGTAGGCGGCGATGTCGTCGTCCATGATGTCGCCTGGCAGCAGGATGATGTCCACTTTTTCTTGCTGCATGATGCGGGCGAGTTTGTCTAGCTGGCGCGCGCCCACCAGTGTGCCAAGATGGGTGTCGGATGCCATGCCGATGCGGATGGGCTGGACGAGCGGCTTGTTGATTTGAATGCTGAGATGGCGCACAACAGGGGTGTAGGCGTTGTAAACCGATAGCGCAAACAGGGCAACCAGCAGCGCAGGGGCGATGAGACGCAGTTCGCGCGACAGTTTTTCAGGCTGCCTAAACGGCTTGATGATGCGCCACACAATCCACACGGCGATGCTGGTGAGTGCGATATACAGCAGGGCAACCAGCATGGCGGTGTTCAGCCGAAACAGCGTGCTTTGGCGCAGGGCAAGTGCGGCGAAAGTGAAGCCGTTGCACAGTAAATAGGCTAGGGCGTAGCCGATTTTGCGTGCGCGCGGCGCTTGGATGCGAAATTGCCAAAGGATGGCGCGGGCGGCGATAAAGATAAACAGTTGTAGTGCGATGAGAACGGCGATAAAAATGGGTGGCATGAGTGTGTGTAAAAAACGTGATTTTAATAATGAGTAAAACGATTTTCAGGCTGCCCAAACTGCGGCAGCCTGAAAAATAACAGGATGGCAAATGCGGGTTTAATTGGCGGCGTTAACGCATAAATCTTGGATGGTTTGGCTTTTGTTGATTTTCAGCACATAGTTGCCTTTATTGAGCGCGGCAAATTGGCGGTACTCGCCTTCGTCTGGCGCGGTGTGTTCTAGGCGCACCATTTTGCCCGCCGCGTTGTATAAGGTAACCGAGCCATCGGATAGCGACAGGACTAAGCCGCTGCGTTTGGCGGCAATGCGATAGCGCTCGCCTTTTTTAACGGATACATTTTCCGCGCAGCCCGTCTCGTCCAAAGAGAAGGTTTTGAGCTTGGGCGCGGCAAGGGCAGGGCTGGCCAGCAGCATGGCGGTAAGGGTGGAGATAATCAGCTGTTTCATAAAGTTTCCTTGTTGGGGATAAAAAAGGGCATGCTCAGGCAGCCTGAAAATGCTGATGGATGGATAAGGCAAAGGCTAAAAGGCAGCCTGAAAATGAGTTTGCGCATTGCGGCGCAGCTCAAACTGTTTGCTGCTCTATTTATCCAGCCCATCCTGCACCATCTCCGCCGCGCGCAACACGGCGCGGGCTTTGTTTTGCGTTTCCTGCCATTCGCTCTCTTCCACGCTGTCTGCCACGATGCCCGCGCCGCTGCTCACAAATAATTCGCCGTTTTTGATGATGGCTGTGCGGATGGCAATCGCCAAATCCATGTCGTTATTAAAGCTCCACACGCCCACCGCGCCGCCGTAGATATTGCGCTTGGTGGTTTCCAGCTCTTCAATGATTTCCAACGCGCGAACCTTGGGCGCGCCCGATAGCGTGCCAGCGGGGAAAGTGGCGGCGAGAATGTCCATATTGCTCACGCCTGTTTTCAGGCTGCCTTCCACATTGGAAACGATGTGCATCACATGCGAATATTTTTCCACCACCATTTTATCGGTAACCGCCACCTTGCCGATTTGGCTGATGCGCCCCACATCGTTGCGCCCAAGGTCTATCAGCATGGTGTGTTCGGCGATTTCTTTGGGGTCGTTTAACAAATCTTGCTCGTTTAGTGCATCTTGTTCGGGCGTTGCGCCGCGCAATCGCGTGCCAGCAATCGGGCGCACAATCACCTTATCGCGCTCGCGGCGCACCAAAATTTCAGGCGACGAACCAACGATGTGGAAATCGCCAAAATCGTAGTAAAACAAATAGGGCGAAGGATTGAGCGTGCGCAAGGCGCGGTAAAGATGCAAAGGCTTGTCGGCAAAGGGCAATTTCATGCTTTGCGCGGGCACAACTTGCATACAATCGCCGTTGAGAATGTATTCGCGCACGCGGCGCACATAGTTTTTGAATGTGGCTTCGCCCGTAAGATGCTGTGGCGTGGTGCGCTGGCTGCCCAGCGACAGCGGAATGGCAACGGTTTGGCGCAGTTTTTCGCGCAGGTTTTCCAGCTTTGCGCGCGCGTTTTCGTAGCCCTGCGGCTCGCTGGGGTCGGCATATACAATCAGGTGGATTTTGCCGCTTAGGTTGTCCACCACCGCCAATTCTTGCGACAGCATCAGGAAAATATCGGGCGTATGCAGCGGATTGTCTTTTTCAGGCT
>CAUSAW010000004.1:0-47704 GCA_963529725.1 uncultured Kingella sp.
ATTGTCGCGTTTTTCTGGAATTTGTGGTTTAAATAAAGTGCAGGCTGCCTGAAAAGGGTAATTGTTGAACAATATTGGGAAATTTAAAAATGAGAAATACTTTATGTGCAAGATGGCTGATAATGTCAGCGCTTATTACTGGTCTGCAAACGGCGAATGCTCATGAGATGGCAAATCAACATCGGAAAGTAGAAAATTGTTCCGGTATGGTATATCTCAATATGCCAAACGGTGCGAACCTGAAAGAACGGCCATCCGATAAATCCCGTACGGTTATGAAGCTGTATTATAGGCAGTATCTTTGTGTTGTAGAGGATAACGGCGTTGAGCCGGATCGGTGGGTAAAAGTCAAAAAAGTCCCCCTAGCGGTTGAGGAAAGTGAGATTACTTGCGAATCAATGGGCTTGGAAAAGGGATGTACGACAATAAAAGACTATCCTGCACGCTGGCAGGTGGCAAAACCCCGTGGCGGTCAATGTCGCGTCAAAATATTTAGTAACAGGGAAGAAATCTTGGTTCGAACAAAAGGCGTTTGCGCAACAGGATGGGTGAGAGGTAGGGAAATAGTTTATTTTGCAGATTAGGCATTTAATGAATATTTAAAAGTTATGAAAGGGGGTGTTTTAAACATTGCATCTTTTAGGTTTAATATAAGTTATATCAATATTAAATGTAACGAAAATTTATTTTTAATATAAGGAAGTTATTATGGCTACTACTCAAGAAAAGCAGGGCTCGGTTCAGGAAAGGCAAAATCAGAAAATTCTAGATTTTGCGATGGTTAATTTTTCCAGTAAAACCCATGAATACGGAAGGGAAGATAGGAAACGGCGGGAAAACGATCCTTCCCGTTACAATCAAGATTTAGACGGGGACGGCAGAAAAGGAGTGGATTGCTCTTCATTGGTTTATTATTCTATGAAAGGGGCAGGCTTTAATGTCCCAAATAGTGCTGTGAATTTCACAACGAAAACATTATTCAAAGGACGAGAATTAACAGATTATGCCAAAGAGCATTTTGATTTTCTGCCAAACAGCTCTAAAACCGATGGCAGCCTGAAGCCTGGGGATTTGTTGATGATGAGAATGCCAGAAGGTTCGCAACATATTGTTATATTTAAAGGGTATGATGATAGAGGGAGAATACATTTCTTTGGTTCGCAATCATCAACTGGGCCTGCTGAAGTCATTATGACAGGAAACCGGTATTGGGATAAACAGACCGTTTTTTACGGCGCACTCCGACCGAAAGAAAACTTTATCAAACCTGAATTTAGGCTTGAACCCCAACAAGAAAAAAGCGGTGATTTCAATACGCAGATAAACGGATTGATAGAGAGGCTGCAAAAAGGTGATACTTCTGCATTGTCGCAATTCGTTACCAACAATGGGGAACAATTGGAAAAATTAAAACAGGGCTCGATAGAGAATGCTGATGTGTTGAACAAACTTAAAGAGGAGACGCTGCAACAGAATACTGCTGTCCAACAGATAGAGCCCGAGACGCGCGGCAGAAGCAGATAATGGCAGGTTTGGTAAATCATACCAAATCTATGATTTAAGTGATTAAAGCGCAGGCAGACTCCAATCCTGACGGATTCCAAACAGGAAGATTTGTGTCGGGTTCGTTGATGGTTATGCCTGCCGTCTTTGTGCCGGATTTCCGGTTTTCCCGAAAATCGTTTGATTTTAAACAGGCAGATAAAATAAAAAGTAAAAGCAGAACCAAAGATTTTGATTTTCAGGCAGCCTGAAAAGCGTCCGCTTCCACGAAGTGAAAACAAAAAGGCAGCCTGCACCCCAAACACACCACCGAAATACCCCAAAAATTAAACTTTTCCCATAACCCCCAACCAAACAGGTAACACAATGTTTTTCAACCACATACTCAGCCTAACCATTTGGCTGCCGATTCTGGCAGGCGTGCTGGTGTTGGCGACAGGCTCGGACGAGCGTGCGCCGCTGGCGCGGATACTGGCGTTTTTGGGCGCGGCGGCCAGCTTTGCCGTTACCCTGCCGCTGTTCACGCATTTCGACCGCACCAGCGGCGGCTACCAGTTTCAGGAGCTGCATGCGTGGATTCCCGCGCTGAACCTGAACTATGCGCTGGGCGTGGACGGCATTTCCGTGCTGTTCATCATCCTGAATTCGTTCATCACGCTGATGGTGGTGCTGGCAGGCTGGCAGGTGATTCAAAAACGCGCGGCGCAGTATATGGCGGCCTTCCTCATCATGACGGGCCTGATTAACGGCGCGTTTGCGGCGCGGGACGCGATTCTGTTTTATGTGTTCTTTGAAGGCATGCTGATTCCGCTGTACCTGATTATCGGTATGTGGGGCGGTGCGCGGCGCATGTATGCCGCCATGAAGCTGTTCCTGTACACGCTGGCCGGTTCGCTGCTGATGCTGATTGCGCTGATTTATCTGGGCGCGCAGGCCGACAGCTTCATGATTACCGATTTGCAGAACCTGAAAAACATTCCGTTGGGCGTGCAACAGCTTTTGTTTATCGCGTTTTTCCTATCGTTTGCGGTGAAAGTACCGATGTTCCCCGTACACACTTGGCTACCCGATGCCCACGTTGAAGCTCCAACAGGCGGCTCTATGGTGCTGGCGGCGATTACGCTGAAAGTGGGCGCGTATGGCTTTTTGCGCTTTATTCTGCCAATTTTGCCCGATGCCGCGCGTTATTTTGCGCCTGCGATTATCGTGTTGAGCCTGATTGCGGTGGTGTATATTGGCTTGGTTGCGCTGGTGCAAACCGATATGAAAAAGCTGGTGGCGTATTCGTCAATTAGCCACATGGGCTTTGTTACGCTCGGGTTTTTCCTGTTTATGCACAATGGGCAGCCTGAAAGCTGGGCGTTTAAAGGCGCGATTATGCAGATGATTTCGCACGGCTTTGTTTCCGCTGCGATGTTTATGTGCATCGGCGTGATGTATGACCGTTTGCACACGCGCAATATTGCCGATTACGGCGGCGTGGTGAACGTGATGCCGAAGTTTGCCGCGTTTATGATGCTGTTTAGCATGGCAAACGCCGGTTTGCCGACCACTTCGGGCTTTGTGGGCGAGTTTATGGTGATTATGGGCGCAACGCATTACCATTTGGGCGTGGGCGCGCTGGCGGCGGTAACGCTGATTTTGGGCGCGAGCTACACGCTGTGGATGTATAAACGCGTGATTTTTGGCGAAATTCGCAATCCTGCCGTCAAAGAAATGAAAGACATCAACGCGCGAGAATTTGCCATTTTGGCGATTTTGGCGATTGCCGTGCTGGGCATGGGCGTGCTGCCTGAGCCGTTTATCGCCGTGATACACCAAGCGGCAGACAACTTAATGGCGCAAATCGCGCAAAGCAAGATTTGAGGTGGAATATGGATTGGACAAGTTTGAATTTAAGTGCAGCCACACCTGAAATCGTGCTGCTGATTGGTCTTTTTGGCGTGTTGCTGCTGGATTTGTGGACCAGCGAAAACAACCGCTTTATCACGCATTGGCTGAGCATCATCGTGATGCTTGCGGCAGCGGGCGCGCAATTGGCGGTGTGGGCAAGCACGCCTGTTGTGGCGTTCAATGGCTTTTATATTGCAGACGGCATCTCGCAAACTGCAAAAATGGCGGTGTATCTGGGCACGGCGACGTTGTTTGTTTACGCCAAGCCTTATAACCAGCTGCGCGGCATTTTTAAAGGCGAGTATTACACGCTGGCGATGTTTGCCTGCGCGGGCATGAGCGTGATGATTAGCGCGGGGCATTTTTTGGTTGCCTACATCGGCTTGGAGCTGTTGTCGCTTTCGCTGTATGCCATGATTGCGCTGCAACGTGATTCTGCGCGCGCAGCCGAAGCGGCGTTGAAATATTTTGTACTCGGTGCGCTGGCTTCGGGCATCTTGTTATACGGCGCTTCTATGATTTACGGTGCAACAGGCAGCCTGAATTTTGCTGAGATTTTTCAGGCTGCCCAAAGCAATAACGTGAATGGCTGGTTGTTGAAACTGGGCGTGCTGTTTATTGTGGCGGCGGTGGCGTTTAAATTTGGTGCAGTGCCGTTTCATATGTGGGTGCCTGATGTGTATCAAGGTGCACCAACATCGGTTGCGGCGTTTATCGGCTCGGTGCCTAAGATTGCAGCCACCATTTTTGCTTTCCGCATTTTGGTGAGTGGCTTGGTTTTGAGCAAAGGTGATTGGCAATTGCTGTTTGCCGCGCTGGCGGCGCTGTCGCTGCTGGTGGGCAATTTGGCGGCGATTATGCAGACCAATGTGAAACGTATGTTTGCTTTTTCTACCGTGTCGCACATGGGCTTTGTGTTGCTGGGCTTTGTGGGCGGGCAAATTGGTTTTCAGGCTGCCGTGTTCTATGCAATCGTATATACCTTGATGAGCTTAACGGGCTTTGGTGTGTTGATGGCGGTGAGCAATCAGCATCACGAATGCAATGAAATTAAAGATTTGGCAGGCTTGAACCAGCGCAATGCGTGGTATGCGTTTTTGATGCTGCTGGCGCTGTTTAGCATGGCGGGCATTCCGCCGCTGGCGGGTTTTTACGCTAAATTTGCCGTGCTGAAAGCGCTGGTTGCCGCGCAATATCCGTGGGCAACGCTGTTGGCGGTGTTTGCCGTGGTGATGAGCTTGGTGGGCGCGTTCTATTATTTGCGCGTGGTGCGCGTGATGTATTTTGAAGACGCGACCCAACACGAGCCGATGAGCGGCACGCTCGCTGCCAAATGGGTGCTTTCTGCCAATGCCTTGCTGCTGCTGGTGTGGGGCGTGATGCCCAGCCATTTGACCGAATGGATTAAAACCGCGGTTGAGCGCGCGTTGTGATTGAATAGTGGTTTTCAGGCTGCCTTGTCGTGTGGATAAGGCAGCCTGAAAGTTTATTGTGGGCAGTGATTAGCGGGACGAGCAGGCAAAGTAGGGCAGGGCAGCCTGAAACCTTGGCAAAACCTGCCACCGATGGCGTGTTGGCGGCTCGCCGATAGTTGAGTTAACCCGTAATCCCCATGTTTAATAAGCCATTTGGCGGCGAGCAGCCGTTTCATTTGAGATTTCAGGCTGCCTTATGGCAGTGCGCAGACGAATAATGTTCAAGTTTAATTTTGCAAACAAGGTTTTACCATGAAGCCATCTTTCCAGATTCCCGCTTTTTCTTGGCTGGCGTTGAATTTTTTTGGCTATTTTTGCGCGTTTGGCGTGATACAGCCGTTTTTTCCGTTGTGGTTGCAGAGTCATCATTATTCGGAGCTGTTTATTGCGGTGGTGATGTCGTCGGCGTATTTGTTTCGCTTTTTGGGTGGGCTGTTGTTGTCTAAGCGGGTAGGGCAGTTGGCATTATTGTTGCCTACGATTCGGCTGGCAACTTGGGCTTCGGTGCTGGCGTTGTTGGCGGCTGCGGCAAGCGTTGGCTGGGCGTGGTTGTTGGTGGCGCTGGTTTGGTTGTTTTTTGCCTTTAATGGCGGCGAAATGCCGTTGAACGAGACGGCGGCGAGCGCTTGGCAAAAGCAGATTGGTTTGGATTATGGGCGGGCGCGGTTGTGCGGCTCGGGGGCGTATATTTTGGGGGCGCTGTTGTCGGGCTGGGTGGTGGTGCAGTTTGGTGCGGAGCAGTTGGTTTATTTGATGGTGATTTTGCTGTTGGTGCATGGGGTGATGCAGCTGCCGCAGGCGGTGCCTGCTTTGCACAATCGGGCGGTGGCATCGCAGGAAGCGTCGTTGGGCTATATGGCGCTGTTGCGGCAGCCTGAAACGCGGGGGATGCTGCTGGCGGTGTCGTTGATTCAGGGCAGCCATGCGGCGTATTACACTTATGGCGTGATTTATTGGCAGTCGGCTGGGCTGGCGCCGCAGCAGATTAGTTGGCTGTGGAGCGTGGCGGTGGTGGCGGAGATTGTGTTGTTTTTCTTTTCTCGGCGACTGTTGGGTGGCGTGGAGATTGTGCGCTTGATGCAGATTTCGGCGCTGCTCACGATGGGGCGCTGGCTGCTGATGGCGGCAACGGTGAATCCGTGGTTGCTGCTGGCGGTGCAGATGATGCACGCGGCGGGGTTTAGCCTGTCGCACTTTACGATGGTGCGGTTTATTGTGGGGCAGCCTGAAAAGGATATGGCGAAGTTGCAGGCGTTGTATATTGGGCTGGCAAGTTGCGTGGTGGTGGCGGTGCTAACGCTGTTGGCTGGGGGCTTGTATAAGTTGCAACCGAGTTGGGCGTTTGCGGCGATGAGTGTGTTTGCGTTTGCAGCGTTGTGGTTGTTGCCCAGAAGGGTGGGATAGGTAAGGCAGCCTGAAAATGGGATGTCTCTCGTTTTTCAGGCTGCCTTTGGGGTGGCGCAATGGGATAAATCTACGCGCCATCGCGTTCGGCAAGATATTCTTGCAAACCGCGTTCGCGCAAGATGCAAGCAGGGCATTGGTGGCAGCCGCCTTCCACGCCCATATAGCAGGTGTGGGTGTGTGCGCGGATGTAGTCAAACGCGCCCAGCTTGTCGGCGAGTGCCCATGTTTGTTTTTTGGTGAGCCACATCAGCGGTGTGCAGATGTTGAAAGAATAATCCATGGCGAGATTGAGCGTTACGTTCATGGATTTGATGAACACATCGCGGCAGTCGGGGTAGCCTGAAAAATCGGTTTCGCACACGCCTGTGTAGAGGCGGCGAATGCCTTGCGCTTTGGCGTGGATGGCGGCGTAGAGCAGAAACAGCGCGTTGCGCCCGTCCACAAAAGTGTTGGGTGTGTTGCCTGCTTGTTGGATGGCGGCGCTGCTGTCCATCAGCGCGTTGCTGGTGATGCTGCCAATCAGTGATAAATCCAACACGGTGTGCGGCACGCCCAAGTCTTGCGCGATCCATGCGGCGCGTTGCAGCTCAATGGCGTGGCGTTGCCCGTATTGAAAGCTGATGGTTTGCACATTGCCCACGCCGCAATCGGCGATGGCTTGGAATAAACAGGTGGTGGAATCTTGCCCACCAGAAAAGATAACGAGGGCGGTTGCTTGGGACATTTCAGGCTGCCTTATAGGGAAATTGGTATTATACTTCGCCACTTTATTGATTTTGGAACGACAACATGAGTTTAGTAAATAAATTGCGCACGATGCCGCGCTATCGTTTGACGGTGCTGGCGGTGTTTTTGGTGGCGGCGGCTGGCGTGTGCGGCTCGTTTTTTGGGCAATATGTGCTGAAAATGAATCCGTGTGTGATGTGCATTCAGCAGCGGTTGGCGTTGGTGGCAACGATGTTGATTGCGCTGCTGTGCCTTGCGTTACCGCATCGCAAGCTCTTTGGGCGCACACTGGCGGCGTTATTGATTTCTGCGCCTGCGGCGTTTGGCGCGTGGGTGGCGGCAAAACAGATTCATTTGCAATCGCTGCCGCCTGCTGAGCAGCCCGATTGCGGCGCACCGTTGTCGTTTTTGTTGAAAAACAAGCCGTTGTTTAAATTGTATGAGCCGCTGCTGCGCGGCGATTCGGGCTTTTGCGGCGAGGTGTATAAGGTGTTGGGCGTGCCGCTGCCGGTGTGGAGCGTGATGTTTTTTGCGGCGGTGTTGCTGATATTGTGGGGGATGTGGCTGCGAACATGTAAACAATAGTGGATGATGAGGCAGCCTGAAAGTGGGTTTACTGCGTTTCAGGCTGCCTTTTGCGCTATACATTGAATAGGCAGCCTGAAAACGGTTTACAGGATTTCAGGCTGCCTCAACCTAAACAAGGAAACCAAAATGACCAACGAAACCATCAACGTTGACCCCAACGAAATCGCCAAGTTCAGCCAAATCGCCGATAAATGGTGGGACAAAACGGGCGAGTTCAAACCGCTGCACGACATCAATCCCCTGCGCTTGGACTACATTGACCAACACGCCCAGTTAGCAGGCAAAGCGGTGTTGGATGTGGGCTGCGGTGGCGGTATTTTGTCGGAAAGCATGGCGCGGCGCGGTGCGGCGAGCGTGTTGGGCGTGGATATGGCGGAGTTGTCGCTGAAAACAGCGCAGGCGCATGCCGATGCCGAGCGCGTGGGCAACATCGCCTATCGTTGCGTGAGCGTGGAAGATTTGGCGGCGGAGATGCCGCAGGCGTTTGACGTGGTAACGTGCATGGAAATGCTGGAACACGTGCCCGACCCCGCATCCATCATCCGCGCCTGCGCCAAGCTGGCAAAGCCTGATGGCTGGGTGTTTTTTTCCACGATTAACCGCAATCCCAAATCGTATCTGCACGCTGTGTTGGGTGCGGAATATGTGCTCAACCTTGTGCCCAAAGGCACGCACGATTGGCAAAAATTTATCACGCCATCGGAGTTGGCACGCATGGCGCGGCAGGCAGGGCTGGATGTGGTGGACACGCGCGGGATGTCGTTCAACCTGCTCACGCGGCAGTATTTTTTGCAGGATGATGTGCGTGTGAATTATATGGTGGCGTGTAAGGTGGCAGCCTGAAAACGGCTGGCGCAATAAAACCGTGTTTCTGGCAAGGGAAACACGGTTTTTGCTTTGTGTGTTGGCAAGCGCAATATCGTTAAAGGCAGCCTGAAACCTTTGCAAAACCTGTAACCGGTGGAACATCGGCGGCTCGCCGACATTTTGAAAAATCAGTAATGCTATGTTTAATAAGCAATTTGGCGACGAGCCGTCGCCACTCCATTTTAGGTTTTAGGCTGTTGTTGGGGGTTTTGCAAAGGTTTCAGCCTGAAAACCAACTTTCAGGCTGCCTTTGTTGTTCAGAAAGCGCGTGCATCGCTTGGGTGATGATCCACGCTACGCTTGCTGCACTTTTTCAGGTAGCCCGAAGGGGACGCTCACCCCGCGTCGGGACTGAGTTCGTTTGAACAGAAACCGCGTGCGTGCGTTCCGCACACACCCTACGTCGGGATTGGAGGTTTTGTGCGGGCTACGGCTTGCTATCTTGCGGTTGGCATACTGGCGGGAATGGGGCGGCAGGAGAAGTAGACGGGATGAGTAGAAGAAATTAATAATGGTAAAGATTATGTATAAATCAAATTTTTCAGGATATTTTATTGCTATATTTTTACCCAAACATATCTAAAACTTCGTTCAATAATTCAGTTCTCCATTTCTCATTTTGATGATTTGTAGAAAAGGTTTTTATGGTTTCATATGCATTATCAACTTGATCACCTGATAGTTTTGATATTTTGTTAATGATGTTAAATGCTCCATGAGCAACTTCAAATCCTCCATGTATTAACCAATCAATCGCTTTTTCAAACAGAGGTTCTGGAGGATAATTTTCTAGCGCATAAATTAATGTGCCCTTACACCTTTCAAACTCTGGTTGTTCCATAAAATTTAAGATAATAGGATAAATTTCATTATTCTTTTTTTCTGTTAAATCTAAGATGATGTGAAGTTTATCCCAAACTGGTAAGTTGTGCTCTTGCAGAGCTTGAATTAATAATTTATTTGACATTTGGCTTTCCTAATTCTTCCCATATCTCAAAGAGCAAGCGTAGCCTGCATGGGTAGGGTGTGCGGCTCTGCCACGCACGCGCTCTTTGACATTTGGGAGATTGCTTGCAAAATTCTCATGCTGCGTCCAGACGACTTTGGGTTTTTTCAGGCTGCCTTTGGGGTTCGGAAATCACGTGTGTCGCGGTTGAATTTCATGTATCGCTCCGTTGATTAAGGCAGCCTGAAAACCAACTTTCAGGCTGCCTTATGCGTTTATTTCACAATCTGGTTCAATTCGCCCTTGGCATATTTGCTCGCCATTTTTTCCAGCGAAATCGGCTTGATTTTATCCGCCATGCCTTCGCAGCCAAACGCTTGATAACGCGCCAAGCAAATTTGCTTCATCGCTTCCACCGTTTTGCTTAAATATTTGCGCGGGTCAAACTCGCTGGGGTTTTGCGCCATAAAGCGGCGAATCGCGCCTGTGCTGGCAAGGCGCAAGTCGGTGTCAATGTTCACTTTGCGCACGCCGTGTTTGATGCCTTCCACAATCTCTTCCACGGGCACGCCGTAGGTTTCGCCAATGTCGCCGCCAAATTCGTTGATGACTTTCAGCCATTCTTGTGGCACGGAGCTAGAACCGTGCATCACAATATGCGTGTTGGGCAGCGCGGCGTGGATTTCTTTGATGCGGTCAATCCGCAGCACTTCGCCTGTGGGCGGGCGGGTGAATTTATACGCGCCGTGGCTCGTGCCCACCGCAATCGCCAGCGCGTCCACATTGGTGTCGCGCACAAAGCGCACGGCATCGGCAACGCTGGTGAGCATTTGGTCGTGGCTCAATTTGCCTTCCGCGCCCACGCCGTCTTCTTCGCCCGCTTCGCCTGTTTCCAAGTTGCCCAATACGCCAATTTCGCCTTCCACCGACACGCCGCAAGCGTGGGAAAACTGCACTACGCGGCGGGTTACTTCGGCGTTGTATTCGTAGCTAGACGGCGTTTTGCCGTCTTCTTGCAACGAGCCATCCATCATCACCGAGCTAAACCCAAGCTGGATAGAGCGTTGGCACACATCGGGCGATGCGCCGTGGTCTTGGTGCATTACCACGGGGATATGCGGAAATTCTTCCACCGCCGCCAAAATCAGATGGCGCAAAAACGGCGCGCCTGCATATTTGCGCGCGCCTGCGGATGCTTGCACGATAACGGGGGCGTTTACTTGGTTGGCGGCTTCCATAATGGCGCGCATTTGTTCCAAATTGTTGACGTTAAATGCGGGAAGCCCGTAACTGTGTTCGGCGGCGTGGTCTAAGAGTTGGCGCATGGAAACGAGTGCCATAAGATTTGCTCCTTGTGATGTAGTTGGGTGTAGGGATTTGCGGGCGAGATTATAAGGGGTTCAAAACGGGGAAACAATGGCAAGCGGGCATTTGGCAACGAAAAAAGGCAGCCTGAAACGTGGGTTTTTCGTTTTCAGGCTGCTTTTTGTGCTACATCTCACTACATTATTGCGTGGCATGATTGTATTCGGCAATGAAATTCGGCTTCATTCATCTCGGCATAGCGTTTTCAGGCTGCCTTAAACAGACGGACAGCAGCAACATCATCACGCCTTGCTGCATAGGCAGCCTGAAAACAAGCGAAGCGCGTTTCAATGAAACCAAAACAGTATATTCAATCCGCTTTCAGGCTGCCTTTGGTTGGTTTTCTTAGCGCAGGCGTTTTACCGACTACCACGAGTAGGGGCAAGCCTCTGTACCCCAAGTCGCCCAAATATTTCAGGCTGCCCCAATCATGCAAGGCAGCCTGAAAAGCATTACGCCACATCCGCGCGGGTGGTAATCACCTTGTCAATCAAACCATAATCCGCCGCTTCTTGCGCCGACATAAAATTGTCGCGGTCGGTGTCGCGCTCAATTTGTTCCAGCGATCTGCCTGTGTGTTCCGCCAGCATTTGGTTCAATTTTTCTTTCAGTTTCAACAGCTCGCGCGCGTGAATCTCAATATCCGAAGCCTGCCCGCCCAAGCCGCCGCTGATTAAGGGCTGGTGAATCATCACGCGGCTGTTGGGCAGCGCAAAGCGTTTGCCTTTCGTGCCAGCGGACAGCAAAAACGCGCCCATGCTCGCCGCCTGCCCCAAACACAAAGTTTGCACATCGGGCTTGATGAATTTCATGGTGTCGTAAATGCTCATGCCGGCGGTAACGCTGCCGCCAGGGCTGTTGATGTAGAAATAGATGTCTTTATCGGGGTTTTCGCTTTCTAAAAACAAAAGCTGCGCCACCACCAAATTGGCGGTGTGGTCGTCCACAGGACCAATGAGAAAAATAATCCGCTCTTTAAGCAAGCGCGAATAAATGTCAAACGCGCGTTCGCCGCGCCCGCTTTGTTCAATTACGGTGGGGATTAAGGTGTTGTTTTGAATATCGGGTAACATGGTTTTTCCTGTATCTTGAATGGGTTAAAACAAATTGCGTGGCGAAATAATCAATAGGGCAGTGCATCTGTTTTCAGGCTGCCGCAAGGGTGTTGCGCGGATGCAGCCTGAAAACGCGTTTGCAAGCGGTCTAACAAAAAAGCACCCAAGCAATCAATCGCTTTGGTGCTTTTTGATGATGCAGTTAAGCGTTTGCGCCCATCACTTCTTCAAAGCTCAACGCTTTTTCCGTAACCTGAGCCTTGCCCAACACATAATCCACCACATTGGCTTCTACCGCCAAGTTGGTTGGGCCTGCCAAGCGGCTGCGGTCTTCAAAGTACCAATCAATCACTTCTTGCGGATCTTCGTAGCTATCGGCAACGTCGGCAATAATGGCTTTCACTTGCTCATCGGTGGCTTGCAATTTGAATTCTTCTACCATAGTGGGCAGCAGCAAGCCTAGGGCAACGCGTTGTTCCGCGCGCTCGGTGAACATATCCGCAGGCAAATCAAAGTTTGAAGCATCCAAGCCTTGTTGCGCGAAGTTTTGTTTCATTTCATCTGCCAAGCGTTGTGCTTCATCTCGCACAAAAACTTGTGGCAAATCAAACGAATGCGCTTTGCGCAAGGCTTCCATCACTGCATCGGTGTTGCGTGCATCCACGCGGCGTTTCACTTCGCGGGCAACGTTTTTCTTAATTTCTTCGCGCATTTTGGCAACATCGCCATCGGCAATGCCCAAGGCTTTGGCAAAATCGGCATCCACTTCGGGCAAAATTGGCTCGGCAACATTGTGTACGGTGATGGTGAACACGGCGGTTTTGCCTGCTACGTCTTTGCCGTGGTAATCCTCGGGGAAGTGCACTTCCACGTCTTTGCTTTCGCCTTCTTTCAAGCCCAACACGCCTGCTTCAAATTCAGGCAGCATCTCGCCATTGCCCAGCAAGAATGGATAGTTTTTAGATGCGCCGCCTGCAAAAGGCTTGCCGTCAATTTTGCCTTCAAAATCAATAATCACGCGGTCGCCATTTTGTGCTTCGCGCTCTACGCGGTTAAAGCGTGTGCGTTGTTTGCGCAAGATTTCAACAGTGTTGTCCACTTCTTTATCGCCCACTTCGGCGCTCACTTTTTCAATAGTAAGGGCAGACAAGTCGCCGATTTTGATTTCGGGGAAGGTTTCGTAAGTGAACGCCACTTTCAAAGCATCGGCGCTCTCTTCGGTTTGCACGGGCTCAATTTTGGTTACAGCGGCGATGCGTAGATTTTGCTCTTGCGCCACTTTGTTGAACGCTTGTTGTGCCAAATCGTTCAACACGTCGGTTTGAATGCTGGCGCCATACATTTGAGCAACCATTTTCAACGGCGCTTTGCCAGGGCGAAAACCGTCAATTTTCACGCGGCGTTGCGCTTTTTTCAGCTCTTTATCGGTGGCTTCGTTGATGTCTAACCAAGGCAAAGATACGATAACTTTACGTTCCAATTTTTCTAATGTTTCAACTGCTGCGCTCATGGCTTGTCTTTCTTTCGTTGATTTTGATGGGAAAATAAAACGCGCAAGTGTATCACAAGGTTGCGTTTTTCGCATCTTTTTTGCGCTGTTTTGCTGCATATCGCTTGACGCGCTGGCAGCTCACTCGCTATAATGTGCGCTTCTTTGCCCAGATGGCGGAATTGGTAGACGCGCTAGTTTCAGGTACTAGTGTCCGTAAGGACGTGGAAGTTCGAGTCTTCTTCTGGGCACCAAATTTTGAAGGACTGCTTTTGTGAGCAGTCCTTTTCTTTTGTAAGCAATCCCTTTTGTCTGTCTTCAATTTTAACGGCATCCTGCATGGTTTTGGCTTCGCAGAAGCTCGTAAACGCGCTTTCAGGCTGCCTTAACTGCTCTTGTTGCTATGAACCGAACTTCTGCCTATGCGCTGATTGCGTTGTTTACTTTGCTGTTTGTGATTTTGTTTGGCGGCAGCAGCCAGCTTGCTGCTTATCGCAATCCTGCACCCGCGCTGATGCTCACTAGCTCTATCGCGCCGATTCCTGCCACCGCGTTCATCTATTTAAGCCTGCCTGTGTTTTTGGTGTGCGCGGCGCGGCGGCTGAATCTGGCGGCGCAATGGTTGTTCTTTTTGCTGCTGACCAGCGAGCTGCTTATCGCCAGCGTTGCGTATCAGCTTTATCCTGTTCACGTTGATTTTACCCAGCCTTACACGCCGCAAGACGGCTGGCAAACCTTGCTGCGCATCGCGCACGCCATCGGCATGAGCCACAACTATCTGCCTTCGCTGCATTGCGCCTTTGCCACCACCACTGCTGCCGTGTTGCATGGTGCGATTGCGCGACCCTATCGCCCGCTGGTTTGGCTGTATGCCGCTGCCATCAACATCAGCACGCTGACCATCCACGCTCATCATCTGCTGGATGTGCTAGCGGGCAATTTGCTGGTGTTGCTGCTGTGGTATCCCATTCGCCATTGGGCGCGGCGCAGTTTTTCGGGTTATCAAGCCCATGCGCTGTGGCTGCATAACCAAGTGCAATTTGCTCGCCGCCATCGGCGTTATGCGCTGATCAGTTTTATTTTATATAGCCAATATTGGGCGCATCCCAAGCGTAGCCGATTGATGATTGCGGGCTACTGCTTTTTGCAAGCCTATGACGATATTATGGATGGCGATCGCGCGCTGAAAGGCAGCCTGAAAAACGCTATTACGCCACAGCAACACGCCGCTGACATTATGCAGCAATGGCAGGGCTACGCGCTAAGGCAGCCTGAAAACGAAAAACAGACGTTTCAGGCTGCATCGGACGGTGCTGGCGCATGGGGTGCGGGGCAGCCTGAAAAGTCGTTATCCGATTTGCCTGCGCTGGCGGATTTGTTTAACCAACAGCTTGCGCGACTGCCCAGCTATGCCGAAGCGCACGCCGAAGTGGCGCGGTTATTGCAGCTGATGCAAGCCGATGCGGTGCGCGCGCAAACTCGCCAGCTTTATCCGCAGGCGCAGTTGCAACGGCATTTGCAGCAAACTTTTATTTCTTCGCTTAATCTGCTGTTTCATGCTCAGCAAAGCGCCACGCGCGCCGAGCATATTCCGCAGCTGGCGCACGCGCTGGCGTGGTGTTCCATCACGCGCGATTGGGATGATGACCTTGCACACGGCATCATCAACATCCCTGCCGAAGTGTGGCACGCTGCTGCGCTGGCTGCCGATGAGCGCGACGGGCGCGTTATCAGCCGAAACCCCGTTATCGCTGCGTGGCTGGCTGAACAAAAACAACGCGCCGAGCAGGATTTGCGCGAAGTCTTTTTCAGGCTGCCGCAAATCAAACGGCAAGACCCTGCTGCGGCGCAGATTATCGGCTTGTTTGCGCGTTCGGTGCGGGGATTTGCGCGGAAGCGGTATTTGAGAAGGTTTGGGGAAGGGTAGGCTAGTAAGCGTAGTGCGGTTTTCAGGCTGCCTTGTGTGGTGGTTTGTTGGTAAACGCTGTTTCAAATGATTTGGCAAAAGGCAGCCTGAAAATGTATTCAGAAAAACGTTTTAGCTTCGCAACTCTGCTGCGCTACGCAGGCTGCATCAAATCAAGCAGAAATCTTGTTGTTCAAATTATCCAACGCTTTCTTTGCTTATTCGGTGCGGCAGTTTGCTTGTAAACATTATCCCAAGCGATTAAAAGGCAGCCTGAAAATCTGAATATCAGTTTTCAGGCTGCCTTTGCGTTATTGCCAAACCGCCAGCTTGGGTAGGGGCTCAACTTGGTAGCCGCTTTCGCGCAGCAGCATAATCAAGCCTTGGTTGCCGATCAAATGCGCGGTGCCAACGGCAAACAGAGTGGGCTTCTTGGCGGCTTCGGCTTGGATTTTCGGCAGCCAATTGCGATTGCGCGCCACAATCATCTGTTGCACAAACCAATCGGCAAGTTGCTTTTGCTGTTCGCGCGAAAGATTACTTTCGGGGTCAAACTCGGTGTCTTTTTGCAAAAGGGCAGGGATTTTGGCGAAATTGCCGCTGGCATAGGCTTCGGCGATGATTTTGTCGTCATTTTTTTTCGGGCGCTGCGCCCAGTCTGCCAGCCCCGCAATCACCAGATCTTCGGGCAGAATGCGGAAATAGGAAAGGACTTCAATGTGCTGTTCCAAATTGCCGCGCGGTTTGCGCTGCTCGGCGGCTTGGGCGGTGATGAGATTGTCCACGCCTGTGTCGTTGCTGTCGCCCGCTTCGCGCAGGCTCAGGGTGGCGAGAAAGGCTGCCCACGGGTGGTAGTGGTCTAGATTTTGGGCGAAGACTTCGGCGTTGGGGTAGGTGAGAATGCGTTTTTTCAGGGCGGCGAACGCGGGTGCGCCCAGCTTTTGCGACAGCGGCGTGTCGCTGATCATGGCTTGCATAATGCTTTGCTGCGTGCTTTCGGGGATGTCGTCGGCGACTTCGGTGATGATTTTTTGGCTTTGGTTCACCAGTTGAACAAGAGCAGGGCTGATGCGGGCGTTGGCTTTGCCGATGTGGATGGTGCCCAGCAGATAGGAATCAGGCTGCCCTGCCTTGCTGATTTTCCATAGATTGCTTTCTAGCTGAACGCTGTGCCAGTCAAACGGGGTTTGGCTGTATTGCTTGGGCGCGGGCAGAGATGGCGTGTTGCGGGTTTGGGATTGAGATTTGGATTGGGATTTTGGCGCGATAGGATTGGGTTGCCAAAATTGGATGCCGATGTTGGCAAGAATCAACAGGGCGATAAAGGCGATAAGCAGTTTAAGGTGTTTGCTGTTCATGGTTTTCAGGCTGCCTTTGGATGGCGGAGTTATTCGCGATGATAGGGATGGTTGTTCAAAATGGAGACGGCGCGATAGAGCTGTTCGGTGAGCAATACGCGCACCATACCGTGCGGCAGGGTGAGACTGGACAGGCGCAGCATCAGGTGGGCGCGTTGTTTGAGCGCGTCGGTCATGCCGTCTGCGCCGCCGATGATGAAGCAGGGGTGTGCGCCGTTTTGTTGCCATTGGCGCAGGTGTTCGGCAAGTTCCATGGATGTGGGGGCTTTTCCGCGCTCGTCTAACACGATGAGATGGGCGTTGGCAGGCAGGGCTTCTAGGATGCGTTTTTCTTCGGCGGCCATGCCTTGCGCGCTGCTGATGCCTGCGCCACGTTTTTCGGGTTTGATTTCTTTGAGCGTGTAGTGGATGTCGCGCCCAAAGCGTTTGCTGTATTCGTTTACGGCTTCGGTTACCCAATGGGGCATTTTGGTGCCGACGGCTAGGATGGTGATGTTCATGGTGGTTTTATTGGGGGATTAGGTGGGATGAGGCAGCCTGAAAAGGGCTTTACTGTCTTTCAGGCTGCCTTTGCGTTTAATCGTCGCGTTGATTGCCTGCCATCAGCATCAGCATGATGATGTTGTCCACCGTGTTGGCGATGATGGGGTGGGTGCCTTCGTAGGTTTCCAAAAAGATGGCAAGCGCTTGGTGCAGCTGGGCGATGGCTTGTTCTAGCCGATGGGTTTGCAGATTGTGGTAGGCATGGCGAGAAAGGTATTTAGCGTAGAACGGATGTTCTGTGCCAACGCCTTGGGCACGGTGTTGCTCGGCTTGGCGGTAGTGTTGTGCGGCTTCGGGGTATTGTTGCAGCGTGTCGTAGGTGGCGGCAAGTTCGCTGTGGGCGTGGGCGATGGTGGGATGATGGGGCGTGGCGGTGTGTTCTAGCGTTTGCACGGTGTGTTGCAGGATGGATAGGGCTTCGGGGGCGTGGTTTTGCTGGCGATAGATGCAGGCGGCGTGGGTGTAGGCTTGCGCGGTTTGCGGATGGTTCATGCCGTGGATGCGTTCAAATTGGGCAGCGGCTTGTTCGTAATGATGCAGGGCTTGGGCAAGGTTTTCTTGAACGTAGTAGCTGTTGCCTAGGTCGTCGTGAATGTGCGCGATTTGCTCGGCTTCGTGGGCAAGGCTTAGGGCTTCTTGTTGGCTTTGCTGGGCTTCGCTGCCGTTGCCAGCGTGGAGTTGATTTTTGCCCAGCAGGTTGAGCGCTTGGGCAAGGGCGGTGGGATTGCTGTGTTGGCGTTGGATGTGCACGGCTTGTTTGAGCAGGGGTTCGGCGGCGGCGTAATCGCCGTTGGCGGTGTGCCATGCGCCAAGGTTGAGCAGGCTTTGGGCGTGTTGGGGGCTGGTTTCGCCGTGGCTGTGTTGGGTGTGGTTGTGGATGTCTTGCAGCTCTTGGGCGAGTTGCTGGTGTTGATAGTTTTGGATTTGGCTGAGATGGCGTTGTTGTTGGGCTTTGAGCTGGCGTGGGGTCATGGTGGGGGAGGGTGGGCAGCCTGAAATGGGGTTTGTGTATCAAGCGGTAAATGGTTTTGGGATAGACGGTTTTCAGGCTGCCTATGTGTGTTTAGGCAGCCTGAAAAGCGTTTAGGGGTTAGTTATCGGCAGCGTGCCAAGGTTTGGCGGCGCCTGCGTGGAATTGGGGTTTTTCGCCGCCCCAAAGTGCTTCTATGTCGTAATAATCGCGCACGGCGGGCAGCATAACGTGGATGATTAAATCATCAGCATCCACCAGCGCCCATTCGCCGCTGTCTTGCCCTTCGCTGCTGAGAATGGTGTAGCCCGCTTCTTTTAAATCAACGGCAACGTTGTTGGCAAGGGCTTTGACTTGGCGGGTGGAATCGCCGCTGGCAATAATCATGCGGGCGAAAAGCGAAGTTTTGTCGCTGGTGTTGAGCACAATGATGTCTTTGGCTTTGATGTCTTCTAGCGCGTTGACGGCGATGGCGGTCATTTGTTCTAGGTTTTGCTGTTCTTGTTCGGTCATGTTGTTTCTTTATGGGTGGAAAAATGGGGGAATTATACTGAATTTGGGGGGATTAAGGCAGCCTGAAACCCATTTTCAGGCTGCCTATTGTATGCCTATCGCTGCTCTTGCTTGCGAATCAGATACATCGCCCAGCAGCCAAATGCGGCGGTGGGCAAGATGGCGGAAAGCATGGCAGGCACGCCGTAGAGCTGGGTGGTGAAGCCGAATAGCCGCCCGGTGAAGAAGAACAGCAGCCCAAGGCAGATGCCGCCAAACAGTTTGAGCCCCATGTTGCTGTGTCGCCCTGAATTGGGGGTGAAGGCAAGGGCAACCAGTGCCATAACAATGGTGGCGATGGGATAGATGAGTTTGTTCCACCATGCCACGTCATAGGCTTGGGTTTGTTGGTGGTTTTCTTTGAGATAGCGGATGTATTGCGTGAGCGCGGTGAAGCTCATTTGCTCGGGTTTAACTAATAATACGTTGAGCAAAGGCTTGCCGATGTCGGTTTGCCATTCGCGCTCGGCTTGCTGCTGGGGCTGGGCGCGGTTGTCGGCTAGGGTGGTGCTGTGGGCGTTGTGCAGCTGCCATGCGCCGTTGGCAACGGTGGCTTTTTCGGCGCTGATGGCTTCGGTGAGCTGGAATTGGTCGTTGTATTGCCAGATTTTGATGCCAACTAGGGTGTTGTCGGGCAACATGGATGCGACGTTAATCATGCTGCCTTGTTGCTTAATCCAAACGCTGTTGTGGGTGGCAACCACTTGCCCTGCGCGGGCGTTGGCTTTCATTTCATCGCCACGGCGGCTCAGTTCGGGCGCAAGCCATTCACCGAGCAACACGGTAACAACGGCAAAAATAGCGCTGAATTTAATGATGATGCCGATGATGTTGGCGGTGGATAAGCCGCTGGTTTTAATCACCGCCAGCTCGCTGTTGTTAGCAAGTTGGTTAAGCGCGATTAAGCCACCGATGAGCGTGGCAAGCGGCATCAGCTGGTAGGCGCGGGCGGGCATTTGCATCAGGATGTATTTGGTTGCCACCCATAAGGTGTATTGGTTTTGCCCGACCACGCTGGTTTCGCTGATTAGGTCAATAAAGCTGTATAGCGCGAGAATGGCAAACAGCGCGTAACAAGAAGCGATGGCGAGACGTTTGATGAGATAGCGGGTGATTAGGTTCATGGTGGTGATTGGGTTTTCAGGCTGCATTAGATGGCAAAGGCAGCCTGAAAAACGGTTTTGAGTTGAATAATCATATAAAAAGGATTTTCAGGCTGCATTGAGATGGTAAAGGCAGCCTGAAAACAGAGTAGGGCGGTTATCGCCCCAGCAGCGCGGTTTTTAAGCCCTGCCAAAATGGCTGCGCGGGCATGGAGCGCATCCGCAGCAACACGCCAATGCAAACCAGCATCAGCAAATGCATCGGCAGCAAGCCCAGCCAAAAATTGATTTTGCCGTCTTCCACCGCATCGCGCAGCAGGGTTAAGCCGTTTTGGTAAACCAGAAAAAAGCCCACGGCAAGCAAAACGTGATACGAATTGCCCGAGCGCGTGTTGAAATACGACAGCGGAATCGCCAGCAAGCTCAGCAGCACCACGGTAATCGGCAGCGACACGCGCCACATCAATTCGGCTTGGTATTGCGGATTATCGCTGCCCAGCAATTGCGCGGTCGGCACGGTGCGGCGGTGGTCAATCGGATCCACCACTTTGGGCGTGGTGTTGATGATGAGATTGAGTTCTTGAAACGACACTTGGTCAAAATCGCCGCGCCCTGCGATGCCGCTGTAACGATAGCCGTTGGTGAGCACCAGCGTGCGCTTGTTGTTAGACAAATCAAAACGCCCTTCTTTGGCAAACACCACGCTATCGCGCCCTGTTTCATCTATATCGCGGATAAACAGGTTTTTCATGATGCCGCCATCGGTGTCAAACGTTTCCACAAAATACACGCGCCCGTCTTTTTTGCCCAATTCGCTAAACGTGCCTGCTTGCACCAGCGACAAATTCTGCTTTTGCTTCAACAGTTCAGCGTATTCGCGGCTGCGGTATTCCGCCCACGGCAACACCGAAATCTGCATCACCGTCACCAATATCGCCAACGGCAGCGCAAAGGTGAGCACAGGGCGTATCCATTTTTTCAGCCCCAAGCCGCTGGACAACCAAATCGCCATCTCGCTATCGCGCCAAAAGCGCGTGAGCACGGTGAGCGTGCTGATGTAGGCGGTTAAAACGAGCAGCAACGGGGTCATGCCCAGCGTCCAAAAACCGATGAGCGTGGCAACGGCATCCACGGCAACGCGCCCATCGGCAGCGCGCCCGAGCATATTGATGCCTTGCGTGAACACAAGTATCGCCAGCACCACAAAAAAGATGGCGATGGCGGTGAGTGTGGTTTCTTTGATGAATTGACGATGATAAATCATGGGATGTTTGGGCTATTTTGCGTAAGGGTGGAATTGTAACGGTAAATTGGCTTTTCAGGCTGCCTTTGTTGCGCCCAATGGCATTAAGGCAGCCTGAAAACCTTGTTGCCCCCGTTTAGCCCCAAGCGCAGAAATAAAGGTTCTATGCTAAAATCGCGCGTTTTGAAGCAAATATCTATTGGAGACAACCATGGCTGGACACAGCAAATGGGCAAATATTCAACACAAAAAAGCCCGCGTCGATGCCCAACGCGGCAAAATTTTCACCAAATTGATTAAAGAAATCACCGTAGCCGCCAAACAAGGCGGCGGCGACCCCGCCTCCAACCCCCGCCTGCGTCTTGCTATGGACAAAGCATGGGATGCCAATATGCCCAAAGACAACGTGCAACGCGCGATAGACAAAGGCACGGGCAACCTAGAAGGCGTGGATTATGTAGAACTGCGCTACGAAGGCTACGGCATCGGCGGCGCAGCTCTGATGGTGGACTGCATGACCGACAACAAAACCCGCACGGTTGCCGATGTGCGCCACGCGTTTACCAAAAACGGCGGCAATCTGGGCACAGACGGCTGCGTGGCGTTTAACTTTGTGCATCAAGGCTATTTGGTGTTCGCCAATGTGGACGAAGACGCGCTGATGGAAGCCGCACTAGAAGCAGGCGCAGAAGATGTGATTGTGGACGATGAAGGCATTATTGAAGTCATCACCGCGCCCAACGATTGGGCTGCCATCAAAGCCGCGCTGGAACAAGCAGGCTTTAAATCCGAAGATGGCGATGTAACCATGCGCGCGCAAAACACCACCGAACTGAGCGGCGCCGATGCCGAAAAAATGCAAAAGCTCATTGACGCGCTAGAAAGCCTAGACGACGTGCAAAACGTGTACACATCTGCCGTGTTGGATTTGGGCTAACCTACATACGACAGCCTGAAACTGCTTGCTGTTTGAGCTTCGCTCGTTTTCAGGCTGCCTATCTTTCATAAAAACCAAAGGACAAGTTATGTCATTAAAAACCCAGCTATTACTCATCGCCGCTGCCATCAGCCTTGCCGCTTGTGGCGAAAACCCTACCAGCACAGCTGCATCAACTCCTGCCGCTGCCAGCGCACCTACTAACGCGCCAGCCGCCGCATCCGAAACCACAGCCGCCGCCAGCGCGCCCGAAGCCGCAGCCATCACACTCGCCAGCAAAGACAACAAAGTGCAATTCACGCTGCAAAACACCAACGGCTTGTTTCAAGACAAGCTAGGCGAAGCCAACTTGCTGCCCGAAGGCGTGCCTGCCGAACAAGTTACCCTGTTGCAACGCAACGACGATGCTGATTTAACCCTATCTGTGGTGCAAACAGGCAAAACCGACAAAGCCGCCGACAAATTGTTTGCCGAGTTGAAAAAAGAAATTGAAGGCGACCAAAGCGTGAAAGATGTGCAAGTGGATGAAGCCAGCGCCGATAGCGTGGCATACCGCTACACCCAAGCCAACGAAGACAGCGCCACCAACGAAAGCTGCATCGCCCACCTTTCCGCCGATAAAGAACTCGCCGTGGTATGCGCCACCAGCGGACAAATGTCTGCCAACGAGCTGAAAGACTTGCTGGCAAATGGCGTGAAGTTTAATTAAGCCAGCATGATTACAATAGGCAGCCTGAAAACGGGATTTGGGGTTTTCAGGCTGTCTCAATATTGTCTGGCAAGTGGCGGTGGATGTTTTATCCCATGCTGCAAAATCGCCAGACCTTCTAATTAGACAAACATTGCGTCCACACTCTCGTTTCATCACCCAATAGCTCATTCACTTTCAGGCTGCCTATGTCCACATTCCACCCCCAAGATACTCACCACATGCAACTCGCCCTCGCCCTCGCATGGCAAGGACGTTTTTCCACCAGCCCCAATCCGCGCGTCGGCTGCGTGATTGCGCATGGCAGCCAGATTGTTGGGCAGGGCTATCATGTACGCGCAGGCGCGCCACACGCCGAAGTCCACGCGCTTGCCCAAGCAGGCGCGCTGGCACGCGGCGCAACGGCTTACGTTACCCTAGAACCCTGCGCTCACCACGGGCGCACGCCACCTTGCGCCGAAGCGCTCGTTCGCGCAGGCGTTGCCCGCGTGGTGGCTGCCATGCAAGACCCCAATCCGCTCGTTGCAGGCAAAGGGCTGGAAATTCTGCGCCAAGCAGGCATTCAAGTTGCCAGCGGATTGTGCGAAGCCGAAGCCCGTACGCTCAATCGCGGCTTTTTATCGCGCATTGAACGCCAGCGCCCGTTCGTTAAACTCAAAATCGCCGCCAGCCTAGACGGCAAAACCGCCCTTACCAACGGCGATAGCAAATGGATAACAGGCAAAGCCGCCCGCGCCGATGTGCAAATTCAACGCGCCGAAAGCTGCGCCGTGCTCACAGGCATCGGCACAATTCTTGCCGACAACCCCCAGCTCAACGTTCGCATCCCCACCATCCGCCAGCCGCTGCGCATCGTACTGGACCGCCAACTGCGCACCCCCGCCCGCAGCCAAATCGTCCAAGACGGCGGCAACACCCTAATTTGCACCCAAGCCGTCAGCCCCGCCAATCCCTTTGCCGATTGCCCCAACGTGCAAATAGATAGGCAGCCTGAAAACGACTTATCCCGCCTGCTCGCCCACCTCGCCCAGCAACATCAAATCGGCGAGCTGATGATAGAAGCAGGCAGCACCCTCGCCACCGCCTTTATCCAAGCCGATTTGGTGGACGAAATCGTGTACTACCAAGCGCCCAAAATTCTTGGCGACAGCGCGCGCGGCATTTTCAGGCTGCCTGAAAACGAAAAAACGCTCAGCCAGCCGCCACAATGGCAAACCGTGAGCGTGGAAACGTTGGGCGACGACATCAAATGGGTGTTGCAGCGCAAGTGGTAAACATTTTCAGGCTGCCTCACCCTGTTTACAGCATGAGGCAGCCTGAAAACGTAGGGTGGGCAACTCGCTTGCCCACCGTGGACAACATTTAATCAGCAATAGCATTCATCACGCCATTTAACATTTCAGGCTGCCTTAATATGCAATCAAGGCAGCCTGAAAACGCTTAAATAATTTCAACTTAACAACGCTGCCGCAATAAAAGCAACAAATCGTAGGGTGTGCAGCTTCGCTGCGCACGCAGCTAACAAAGCAGCCTGAAACGCCAATAAAACAACAGCCCATCCCCAAGAAACCACCCATCCGCCCATTATTATTACCCCCTCATTTCGCCACATAACCCACCATCATTCAACATCGCCCGTGCAGGCGTTTCGCCGCCTACCACGAGCAGGGGCAAGCCCCTGCACCCCACGCAGCATCAACCATTCGCGCCCAAGGCAGCCTGAAAATACCATTCCCCATTTCAGGCTGCCCCATCCATCTCCCCCTCAAACCACCTCCACCCCAAACGCCCCCAACGCCCCCACCAGCCAAAAAATTGGCAAACCAATCAACGCATTCGGATCAGAACAATCCACGCGCTCCAACAACGCCGCGCCCAAGCCCTCGCTTTTTGCCGCCCCCGCGCAAAAAATCGCATCAGGCTCACGCGCCAAATACCGCCCAATCTGCCCCGCCGACAATGCCCGCATCCGCACCACCGTCTCATCCACATGCGATTTCAGGCAGCCTGAAACCGAATCCAACACACAAACCGCGCTGTAAAACACAATCTCCCGCCCCGATAGCTCCGCCAGCATCGCCGCCGCCTTTTCAACCGACATCGGCTTGCCCAACTGCCGCCTATCACACCACGCCACTTGATCCGCCCCAATAATCAAATGCGCAGGAAACTGCCCCACCAACGATTTTGCCTTGCCCACCGCCAAACGCAACGCCGTATCCCGCGCCGATTCCCCCGCCAAAGGCGCTTCATCAAACACAGGCCTGCCCACCGCAAAATCCAAGCCCAAAGCCGCCAACTGCCGCTGCCGAAACACCGAAGAAGACCCCAAAACAACAGGCAACGCCATCGCGCCCCTCCCTTAAAAATATTGACTGAATAAGCATAAAATTATATCATGCACCGTTTATGTTAAACCGAATACTGATTGATTCCCAAGCGTTCACCGCCAAGCAAGAAACCCTGCAAGGCACCGTCTCGCTCAACCAACTAGACGAACGCATTTGGACGCACGATTTCACCGACTTGTCATCATCCCTCGCCTACACCCTAACAGGCGGCACAGATAAATGGCAACGCCCCTATTTAACGCTCACTCTTTCAGGCTGCCTACCCCTGCAATGCCAACGCTGTATGCAACCCACAGAATTTGCGTTAAACGAAAACGTGCGAATTGTTCTGTTTGAAAACGAAGAAACGCTAGACGAAGCCATGCTCGCCGACGAAGACCTCGAAGGTATGCTGCAAGAACCCGAAATAGACGTTTTCTCGCTCATCGAAGACCAAATCCTCATGGCTTTGCCGTTTTCTCCCAAGCACGAACAATGCGGCAACGCCCAGCTAGAAGCGAATAATCAAAGCAAACCCAATCCTTTTGCCGCATTGGCAGGGTTGAAAAAATCGGGCTAACTTTTTATCTTTTATTAAATTAACAGGAGTTCAAAATGGCCGTTCAACAGAATAAAAAATCACCTTCACGCCGTGGCATGCACCGTTCACACGATGCGTTGACTGCCCCAGCATTGTCAGTAGATAGCGCAACAGGTGAAGTACACCGCCCACACCACATTTCGCCAAACGGCATGTATCGTGGTCGCAAAGTAGCCAAAGCCAAAGGCGAATAAGCACTGCGGCGCAAAAAGCCAGCGATTGAGCAACAGCAATATCGGCTGGCTTTTTCGTATCAAGCATTTTCAGGCTGCCTACTCTCACACTCATGCAGCCTGAAACATATCCTTACCCCATCAATAGCAAAGCGAGTATCTCCATGGTACAAAAAATTTGGTACACCTACGACGACATCCATCGCACCGTGAAACAAATCGCCCAAAAAATCAACGAATCAGGCATTAAATACGATGCCATGATTGCCATTGGTGGCGGCGGTTTTATCCCTGCGCGTATGCTGCGCACATTTCTTGACGTGCCCATCTACGCCGTAACCACTGCGTACTATCTCAACGAAACCGATAGCCAAACCACCGATGCCGTGCAAAAAATCCAATGGCTTGACCCCATTCCAGCCGAATTGCAAGGCAAAAATGTTTTGGTGGTGGATGAAGTGGACGACAGCCGCACCACCATGCGCTTTGTGTTGGATGAATTGGAACGCGATGGCTTCAAGCAAATCGGCGTTGCCGTTATCCACAATAAACTCAAACCCAAAGCCGCCGAGCTGCCCGCCGATGTTGCTTATTTTAGCGGCGTAGAAATTGAAGATTGGTGGATAAACTACCCGTGGGATGCCACTGATATTGAAGCGCACAACCGCCGCGCCACCGCAGGCGTTCATTCAGACGAAGAATAAAGCTGCAAACCCTTTTCAGGCTGCCTGAAACCTCAAAAAGCGTTTCAGGCAGCCTGAAACCGTTTTACAATAGCCACATTATTGAATAGGGATACGCGCACAACAAAGGCAGCCTGAAAACCCATTCCCTCGCCTCGCGCCAAGCAATCCCACCACAAAGGAACTTCAACATGATAACCCTCTCCGTAGATGCTATGGGTGGCGACATTGGTCTCGCTGTAACCGCGCCCGCCGCCGCCAATTTTCTACAACGCCGCCCCGATGCCCAACTCATCATGGTGGGCGATCAAACCCAAATCCAAACCGCGCTGCAACAAGCCAACGCCCCTATGACGCACATTAGCATTGTGCACACCAGCGAAGTCGTTGGCATGGACGAAGCCCCGCAATACGCGCTCAAAAACAAAAAAGATTCATCCATGCGCATCGCCATCCAGCAAGTTAAAGACGGCAACGCCCAAGCCGCCGTATCCGCAGGCAACACAGGCGCGCTTATGGCAACCGCCCGCTTCGTGCTCAAAACCTTGCCGCATATTGACCGCCCCGCCATTGCCAAATTTCTCCCCGCTGAAAACAATCATCTCACCCTGGTGCTAGACCTAGGCGCCAACGTGGACAGCACGCCCGAGCAGCTCCACCAATTCGCCATTATGGGCAACGAACTCTATCGCGCCCTTTACCCCAGCCAAAGCACCCCCAAAATCGGTCTGCTCAACATCGGCACAGAAGACATCAAAGGCACAGAAACCGTTAAACAAGCCTTTTTGCTGCTGCAACAAAGCCCCATCAACTTCATCGGCAACATTGAAGCCAACCAGATATACAGCGACAAAGCAGACGTTGTGATTGCCGATGGTTTTGTGGGCAACATCGTACTCAAAACCATAGAAGGCACTGCCAGCTTCATGGGTGGCGTAATCAAGCAAGAATTCCAACGCAATCTATACACCAAATTCAGCGCGCTCACCGCCTTGCCCGTGCTCAACAGCTTCAAGCGCCGCCTAGATCCGCGCCGCTACAACGGCGCAATATTTCTCGGCTTGCGCGGCATCGTAGTGAAAAGCCACGGCGGCACCGATGCCACAGGTTTTGCCTTCGCGCTAGAAGAAGCCTACCAAGAAGCTCAAGCCGATAGCCTAGCCAAAATTGAACAAGGCATCAGCGAAAAACTCGCCACCGCAGCTCAATAAATAACGGCTCGCCTATCAAAGGCAGCCTGAAAATGCAAAACAGGCGTAGGCTACGTTTCAGCCTACGCCTTAATAACGACAAAAAGCCCCATCTATTTCTCTAATGCAGAGAGAAATAGAGTAGGTAAAATGAAATAGATACTCATTCCTGCAAATTTTCAGCCAAATAATCCCGCGTTTTTCGTACAAAACACAACATCGCCAAAACACCTAAAAATAAATTTGCAAAAAAACAACACTATTTAATCACGTGAAATCCTTTTATGAAACAATAAAATAAAATGTGGCAAACAAAATTGTTCCAAAAATTTCAGAGCGAGCTCGGCGTAAAAACGAAAAATAAGTTTGTTTTTTTCTCTCAAACTAGCTATATTAGCGACTGCGAACTGCAAGGCTCATGTCCGATGAGCTTAACAGGGATTAAAAATGTTCATAACGAACACGTTTAATTCTTTTCAAAACTTGTTTAAGTAAACATAAGGAATACAGAAATGAAAAAAACTCTGATTGCTTTAGCTTTAGCTTCATTGTCAACTGCTTCTATGGCAGACGTAATTTTGTACGGTCAAATCAAAGGTGGTGTTGAAACTACTTTTGGTAACAAATTTGGCAAAGACAAAAACAAAGGTACAACTACTCAAATCGTTGATTACGGTTCACGTATCGGTTTCAAAGGTCATGAGCACCTGACTGACAACTTGGATGCTATTTGGCAAGTTGAATCTAAAGTAGATATCGGTGGTGGTTCTAACCGCACATTCAATACTCGTGATTCTTTCATCGGTTTGAAAGGTGGCTTCGGTACTGTTAAAGTAGGTTACCAACAAACTCCAATCAAAGAGTTGAATGGCAAACTGGACCAATGGGAATATAGTTCTCCTGTTGCTGGTTTGGGTACATTTACTCGTGGTACTGACGCTAGCCGTCGTGCTACTGCAATTAGTTACGAAACTCCTGATTTGTCTGGCTTCTCTGCAAAAGCTTACTACTCACCTAGCGAGCAAGAAAACGGTGAAGATACTTACTCACTGGGTAACCATGATTCAAAAGCCAAAGGTATCTATGGTTTGAGCGCAAGCTATAAAAACTCTGGTTTCTTTGCTGATGTTGCTGGTGTATATGCACGTGGCACTACTGCTGCTGCTCGCGCAGGCAAAAAAGGCGGTTACCAAGCATTGGTACAAGCTGGTTACGAAAGCGACAAATGGTTGGCTGGTTTGGCTTACCAACGTGCACAACGTGTAGAGCGTTCTGACTCTGCTTTGAATGCTGATGCTGATAAAGCAAACGAATTGGCATTGTCTGGTGCTTTCACTCTTAACGATGCTTTGACTCTGAAAGGTACTTTTGCTTACGGTTTCGGTGTTAAAGATGTTGATGGCAACAAAATTGCTGGTAACGGCAAATACTACCAAGGCTTGGTAGGTGCTGACTACGCATTGTCTAAACGTACTATCGTTAACGGTCAATACGGTTACCTCCAATCTGGTAAAGGCGAGTCTAAACTTAAAGGCAACGTAGTTAGCGTTGGTATGAAACACAAATTCTAATCTGAGATTATTCAGGCTTAGAATGACAAAACTCCCCGCGAAAGTGGGGAGTTTTTTTGTTGGATCGAATAATCATAAAAGGCAGCCTGAAAACGAGTAGAACCAGTTTTAGCCAAGCTAAAACAGCGTTTAAATACGTTTTCAGGCTGCCTTTGTTGCTTATTATGCTGGGTTGTTTTCATCAAAAAATTGCATGGTTACGCCGAATTGTTGTGCAAGGGCGTTGCCTAGCGCTTGGATGCCGTATCGTTCGGTGGCGTGGTGTCCCGCGGCGATAAATGCGGTTCCTGTTTCGTTTGCTAGATGATATTGCGCTTCGGAGATTTCGCCTGTGAGATATACATCTGCGCCTGCGTCTATGGCAGCCTGAAAATACCATTGCGCGCCGCCTGTACACCATGCAACGCGGTTAAGTGGTTGGTTGGGGTTGCCAATGATGGTGGGTGTTCTACCTAGCGTTTGTTCTACTGCTTGGGCGAGTTGGGCGAGTGTGCGTTGGTTTTCGGGGAGTATGCCGATGTTCAGCAAGTTTTGTTCGCCAAAGGTGTTTTCAGGCTGCCAATTGAGTTTGGCGGCGAGCTGGGCGTTGTTGCCCAGTGTGGGGTGGGCATCAAGCGGCAGGTGGTAGCCAATCAGGTTGATATTATGGGCGAGTAGGGCAGCGATGCGTTGCTTTTTCCAGCCGATGATGGCGGTGGGTTCGCTGCGCCAGAATAAGCCGTGATGCACAAGCAGGGTGTCTGCGCCTTGTTCAACGGCGTGGTTGATGGCGGCTTGGCTGGCGGTTACGGCGGTGATGATGTAGCGGATTTGGTCGTTGCCTTCAACTTGTAAGCCGTTGGGTGCGCCGTCTTTGAATAGCTGGGGTTGCAAGGTTTCGTTGCACCAGTTGAGCAGGGTTTGGCGTGGAATCATGGTGTTGTTCCTTGTGTGTGATTGAATGGTTGTGAGGCAGCCTGAAAAGTGATTTTGAAATGGTGAGGGAGCAAGTTTCAGCCCACGCGGTATTCAATATCTTGAACGCGTGGGCTGAAACCGTTCTATTTAAGGCAGCCTGAAAACTATTTGGCGCAGCGAAACCCCATATTGTGCAAGACAAAATTGGGTTGCAAGCTGGTGCGGATGCCATAACGCAGGAAGGCGGCGTAGTTGCTGGGATCGCTGCTGTTTACTGCGCCTGAGCCGCAAAAGTCGGCAGCTTTGAGCGTGCCAGATGTGATTTGGCTGCTGTTGAAATCGGATGTCCATTCCCAAATCAAGCCGTGCATATCGTACACGCCGTAGAAATTGGGTTTGTTTTGTTGGATGTTTTTTAGCCCTTTGCTGCCGTTTTCATACCAGCTCAAAATGGTGCGGTTGTAGCTTGGTTCGTTGCTGCCATTGGCTTGCAGCTCGGACGCGAGTCCCACAAATTCCCATTCGTCGGTGGTGGGCAGGCGTTTGCCTAGCGCGGCGCAGTAGGCATGGGCGGCAAACCATGAAACGTTGGTTGCGGGTTTGTTGGCATCGGCGGCTTGTGGGCCGTTTTTGCCCCAGTGTTTTAGATAATTCGGCTCGGCTTGTTTGGCGCCCACTTTGCCTCGTTGCCATTGCGGATGGCCTTTGATGAATTGGGCAAATTCGGCGTTGGTTACGGGTGTTTTGTCTATTTGAAACGGTTTCACGCTAATCATCGGCGTGTCTTTTTTTAAGTACAGCGGGCGATAAGAGCCGCCAGGAATGCTAGCCATTTCAACGGCGTGCGCGCTGAGGCAGCCTGAAAATAGGGTGGCGAGAATAATACGTTGGGCTTGCATGATGATGCTCCTTGCTATTAGGCAGCCTGAAAATAGTTTGGTTTTTACGCGATTTTTGGCAGCCTGAAAAGCCTATTGGTAAAAAAGGCTGCCTGAATCGTCGTAAAACAAAACAGACAGCCAATCTCTCACAAGGTCAGAACCCGTTGCAAGCAGCATTGCTTATTTGTATTGAGCGTGAATGCTGATTGCGCAGAAGGGTTATTTACGCGCTGCGGCAACGTCTTCAGGTTTTACTTCGCCACCTTTGTTGCCAAAACTGTTCAACACATAAGTCAGCACGTTGGCAACTTTTTCATCGTCCAAGGCTTGCGCGGGCATCACGCTATTAAATGTTTTGCCGTTTACGGTGATTTCACCCGTTAATCCTTTCACAACGGCATGGATACCGCGTTTGTGATCGGCGTTCAGGTAATCAGAGTTTGCCAATGGAGGGAACGCACCTTCAACGCCTTTGCCTTCTGCGCCGTGGCAAGCCGAGCAGGTGGATTGATACACGCTTTCGCCTGCTTTAATGCGCTCTTCTTTGGATGCGGCTTTGGGTGCGCCTGCGGCAACTTGTGAGGCTTCGCTGGCGGTGAGCGGCGCGGTTTGGATGGTGCCGCCCTCGCCTTGGTAAACCAAGTCTTGCGTTTTGCCCGAGAATATGTCTTTGTTTTCCGCCCCTTCGGCAACCAATTGACCCAACGCGCCTTTGTTGAACGCGCGGAAGAGGGAGTGGTCAACCACAGTGTAGCTGCCGGGTACATCCAGTTTCATTTCCACAATCGCCGCGCCGCCTGCGGGAACAAGCGTGGTTTGAACGTTGTGGTTTTCTACTGTGCCTGCTTCCACTACCACGCGGTCAAAAATTTCGCCAATCACGTGGAAAGAAGAAACGAGGTTGGGCCCACCATTGCCCACGAACAAGCGCACTTTTTCGCCCACTTTGGCTTTGAGCGCGTTATCGCCTGCAATCGCGCCAACATGTCCGTTGAATACAACGTAATCTGCGTCTTCATCAATCGCTTTTTTCATGTCAAACGGTTGCAAGCCTTGTGCGCCGTATTCGCCTTTGGTGTAGAAATCGCCTTGCATTACATAGAATTCTTTGTCCACTTTTGGCAAGCCTTCTTTTGGCTCAACCAAAATTAAGCCATACATACCGTTGGCGATGTGCATGCCCACGGGCGCAGTTGCGCAGTGGTAAACATATAAGCCAGGTTGCAATGCTTTGAAGCTGAACACGCTGGTATGACCAGGTGCAGTGAACGAAGCTGCTGCGCCACCGCCAGGGCCAGTTGCCGCGTGGAAGTCAATGTTGTGTGGCACGGTGGAATCAGAGCGGTTGGAGAAATGCACTTCCACTTGGTCGCCTTCGCGCACGCGGATGAATGAACCAGGCACATCGCCGTTGAACGTCCAATATTTGTAGTCCACGCCGTCTGCCATTTTCATCACTTTTTCTTGCACTTCAATGTTCACTTTCACGCGCGCCGCATGGTTGCGATCAATAGCAGGCGGAACTTCGGGCGCTTTGGTTAAAACAGCATCAATAACAGGCAACTCGCTATCGGGTACTTCGGCTTCGGCAACCACAGAAGCAGCAGGCGCAGAAGTGGCTTCTGGGGCAGAAGTGGCTGCGGCAGGCGCGCTGTCGGCAGGTTTATCCGCTGGCGCAGGTTGTGGAGAGCAAGCAGAAAGAGCAAAAAGAGAAGCGATGAGCATCGCAAGAGTTTGACGTTTCATGGTTTGTGTCCTTAACACGGGTTTTGAGAAATGTTTTCAGGCTGCCCATCATTATTGGGTATTGCCATATAGTTTGAAAGTATTATTAGTTAAGGTTGCTTAACGCATCTTGACATAAATCAACAAAGATAAAAAAGTTCATATTTGTTGAATTTTCCGATGAAAACTTTTGCGGTAAATCAAGAAATAAGCAGTTGAATATAATAGTATGTGTTGGAAGTAAACACTTTGTAAAGATAAGAAACAATCTCAATTTGGCGCAGCAAGGGCAGCCTGAAAAAACACTACTTCTTTCAGCTATATTCGTGTTACAATTTTTAACATTCAATAATAATGAATTTTTAACCACGTCCAATTTTATTTTAAGGAGCACAAAATGGGACAATATAAAAAGTTATGGTACATGCTGATTGGCGTGTTAGCCGTAACATTCACTCTGCTGGGGTATCTTGGCGTTGAAGTTTATCGCCAGTCGCCCCCGTTTCCTGAAAAATTCGTTTCGGCGGACGGCAAAGTTTTGCTGACCAAAGACGATATTTTCAAAGGTCAATCCGCATGGCAAAGCACAGGCGGTATGGAGCTGGGGTCGGTATTGGGACACGGCGCATATCAAGCGCCTGACTGGACTGCCGATTGGTTGCACCGCGAATTGGAAGCATGGTTGGATTTAACCGCGCAGGCTGATTTTGGTAAAAAATATGCCGAGCTGGATAAAATTCAACAAGAAACCGTTCGTGCCAAAATGGTTCAAGAATATCGCTTCAACAGCGGCGTGCAAGAAGATGGCAGCGTGAAGCTGTCTGATACGCGTGTTAAAGCGATTGAAAGCGTTGCGCCTTACTACATTGCGTTGTATGGCGACGATGCTTCGTTGAACGAATCGCGCGTTCATTTTGCGATGAAAACCAACACCTTGCCTGATGCGGAAGCGCGTCAAAAATTGACTAACTTCTTCTTCTGGACGGCGTGGACAGCATCCACCAACCGCCCTGGCACGGAAGCCACCTACACCAACAACTGGCCGCACGAGCCTTTAATTAACAACGTGCCAACGACTGAAAACTATATGTGGTCGTTTGCATCGTTTGTATTCTTGTTGGCAGGGATTGGCTTTTTGGTGTGGGGCTATCATTTCTTGCGTTCGCACGACGATACACCCAAAGCGCCTGATGCCGATCCATTGGCTAAAATCACTTTAACGCCATCGCAAAAAGCGCTGTGGAAATACGCTGCGCTAACGGTGATTTTGTTCATCGTGCAAATTCTGCTTGGCGGCTTGGTTGCCCACTACACGGTGGAAGGTCAATCGTTCTATGGCATTGAATTGTCTAAGATTCTGCCTTATGCGCTGGCGCGTACTTGGCACTTGCAATCTGCCTTGTTCTGGATTGCAACAGGCTTCTTGACGGCTGGTTTGTTTGTTGCCCCGATTATCAACGGCGGCAAAGATCCTAAATTCCAAGCGCTTGGCGTGAATTTGTTATACGTTGCCTTGTTTATCGTGGTGGCGGGTTCTTATGCGGGTAACTTTGTTTCGCTCGTGTTGAACAAAATGTCTGGCTCAACCAATTTCTGGTTTGGTCATCAAGGCTATGAATATTTGGATTTAGGTCGCTTCTGGCAATTGCTGCTCACAGTCGGCTTCTTGCTGTGGCTGTTCCTGATGCTGCGTTGCACGGTAACTGCCTTTAAACAAGGCGGCGACAAAAACTTGCTGGCGATTTTTGTGGCATCTATCGTGGGCGTGGGTGCGTTCTATGCGCCTGGCTTGTTCTACGGTGAGCACAGCCCTGTGCCTGTAATGGAATACTGGCGCTGGTGGGTAGTGCATTTGTGGGTGGAAGGCTTCTTTGAAGTGTTCGCCACAGCCGCCTTGGCGTTTGTGTTCTACAACTTGGGCTTGGTGAGCTATCGCTCGGCAACCGCCGCTTCTTTGGTGGCCGGCAGCTTGTTCTTGGTAGGCGGCGTGCCTGGTACATTCCACCACTTGTATTTCACGGGCACAACCACGCCTGTTATGGCGGCAGGTGCTTCGTTCTCTGCTTTGGAAGTGGTGCCTCTGGTGCTGCTGGGGCATGAAGCGTATGAGCATTGGTCTCACCAACACGCTGCGCCGTGGATGCAACGTTTGCGCTGGCCTTTGATGTGCTTCACCGCCGTTGCCTTCTGGAATATGCTGGGCGCGGGCGTGTTTGGCTTCTTGATTAACCCGCCAATTACCTTGTTCTACTTGCAAGGTTTGAATACTACTGCGGTGCACGCGCATGGTGCGTTGTTCGGCGTGTATGGTTTCTTGGCGCTGGGTTTTGTGTTGTTGGTGGGCTGCTATATCAAGCCAAATTTCACTTACAACGCCAAATACATGACCATCGGTTTCTGGCTGCTCAATGGCGGCTTGGCTTTGATGATTGTGTCTAGCTTGTTGCCAGTTGGTGTGATTCAAGCGCATGCGTCGATTAGCCAAGGTTTGTGGTATGCACGCAGCGAAGCGTTTATGCAACAGGATTACTTGGTGCTGTTCCGCTGGATTCGCACGATTGCGGATTTTACCTTCATCGGTGGCGCGTGCTTGTTTGCATGGCAAGTGATTAAGATGTCTATCAGTCGTGATAAAGCGTAATTAAGCGGACATCTGAAATAGGCAGCCTGAAAATGGAATTTCCCGTTTTCAGGCTGCCTTTTTGCGAGCGATGGATATTGGTGAACAGAAAAGCGGCATTCATCCGCTGGATAAGAGTGAGGCAGCCTGAAACGAGAAAACTGAGTTTCAGGCTGCCTCAATGCTTGTTTGCAGGCGTCAGGCAGCCTGAAAACGAGTTGGGCAAAAACATCCCAGCGTTACACGATCCAGCCCCGCCAAATCTTGCTGTGTTTCAATTTGCGCGTAGCCCAGTTGGTACAAAATTTCGCGCACGGCTTGCCCTTGGTTGTAGCCGTGTTCAAATAATAGCCAGCCGTTGTCTGTCAAATATTGCCGCGCATCGTGGGCGATTTGGCGGATGTGCGCCAAGCCATCGGCGAAGTCGGTGAGCGCGTGCGGCGGTTCAAAGCGCAAATCGCCTTGTTGCAAATGCGGGTCGTTGGCTTCAATGTAGGGCGGATTGGAGACGATAACGTGGACGCTGTTTTCAGGCAGCCTGAAAACGCTGTTGGCGGCAAACCATGCGCCCTGCGCAAACGAGACGGCGGTGTGCAGCGTGACGGCGTTTTGTTGGGCGACGGCAAGGGCTTCGGCGCTGATGTCGCTGGCGAACACGGTGGCATCGGGGCGTTCGCATTTTGCGCTGATGGCAATGATGCCGCTGCCCGTACCCAAGTCCCACAGTGTGCCGTTTTCAGGCAGCCTGAAAAGTGCAGCTTCTAGCAAATACTCGGTTTCGGGGCGCGGAATGAGCACGGCAGGGGAGACGGCAAAGGTGCGCCCGTAGAATTCGCGTGTGCCGATAAGGTAGGCAATTGGTTCGCCTGCGTTGCGCCGTGCGATAAGGTCTTGCAACTGGGCGGATTGGTTTTCAGGCAGCGTTTCGTGGTCGCGGGTAATGAGCTGGGTAGCGGTGTAGCCCGTGATGTGTTGCAACAGCAGGCGGGTTTCGTTGCGCGGAATGGGCGCGGTTTGCAGGATTTGAGCGATGGTGGGCATGATGGTGCGCTGTGATGAGCAGCCTGAAAGGCTGTTGTGAATGATAAAAGGGTGGGCAGAACATGGCGAAGGCAGCCTGAAAACGCTGTTGCCGCTGTTTAGGCGGAGCATTTTCAGGCTGCCTAAATGGTTGCAATCAATATTTAACGCCTTTGTGCAGCGCCACAATTCCCGCGCTTAAATTGTGGTAATCCACGCGGTCAAAGCCCACATCCAGCATCATTTGTTTCAGCATTTCTTGGTCGGGGTGCATACGGATGCTTTCGGCAAGATATTGATAACTATCGGCATCTTTGGCGATGTATTTGCCCATCAGCGGCAAAAATTTGAACGAATAAAAATCGTAGGCAGGTTTCAGCGGCTCGTAAACCTTGGAAAATTCCAGCACCAAGAGCGTGCCGCCAGGTTTTAACACGCGATACATTTCGGCAAGGGCAACGTCTTTATGCGTCATGTTGCGCAAGCCAAACGACACAGAAACCAAGTCAAAATAATTATCGGGGAAGGGCAGTTTTTCGGCATCGCACACGGCAACGGGCAAAATCGTGCCTTCGTTGAGCAGGCGGTCGCGCCCCACGGTGAGCATGGAAGAGTTGATGTCGGTGAGCCACACTTCGCCGTCTTTGCCCACGCGTTTTGCCCAGCCGCGCGACAAATCGCCCGTGCCGCCTGCGATGTCTAACACCTTGCCGCCTTTGGGCACGCGCGCGGTGTTAATGGTGAAATGCTTCCACACGCGGTGCAAGCCGCCCGACATCACGTCGTTCATGATGTCGTAGTTTTTGGCGACGGAATGGAATACTTGGGCGACTTTGCTCGCTTTTTCGCTCTCGTTTACGGTTTGATAGCCGAAATGGGTTTTTTGGTCGGTCATGGGATGCTTTCTGGGGAATGGGTTGGATGATTGGGCGAGATGATTAAGCCGTGCAAAAAGGCAGCCTGAAACACGGTTTACTCGTTTTCAGGCTGCCTTCATGCTAACGGCGACGGCTATGATGCCGATGGCGGCCGCCCGAACGTTTGCCTGTTGTGGCAGCGGCAGGTGTGCTGGCATCCGATGCGGCAACGGCAGAAGCAGCTGCGTTGGCTGGCGTGCTGGCGGCAGCAGGTTGCGAAGCGGCAGCAGGCGCAGATGCTTTGGCAAGCGCGTTGGCTTTGGCAGCGGCTTGCGATGCCGCAGGCGCAGAAGCAGGTTTGGATGCGATAGCTGCCGAAGCCGCTGAAGCCGCGCTCACGCCGAAGAATTTTTGCGAACAGCTATCCGATACGCTGGCAACGGTTTTTTGCAGCTTTTCGGGCATATTTTCGGGTTTATCAATGGCAAGCGCGCTGTCCCATTGCGCTTTGTCGCCATAGGCTTTTGCGCCTTCGTCGTACACGCAGCCGCAATATTGCATGGTAGCATCATCGGCAGGCGCTTGCTGCGAAGCGGTGCTCAAACACGCGCTGATAAATGCTTCGCGCACGTTTACCGCTTTGGGCGCAGAAGCGGCAAGCGGTGCGGATGCTTGGCTAGCGGCGGATGCAGACGCAGGATTGGATGCGCTGCCTTGGTTGGTGAATTGGTCGCAAGCGCCAAGAGTGGCGGCGCAAGCGGCGAGTAGGGCAAAACGTGCGATATTCATTAGCGAGCTTTCTTGTTAATCAGTAATTCGTATGCCAGATAGAGCAGGGGCAGGCTCATGATGGCGATGTAAACAATGTTGTGCAGAAAAATAAGCGGCGATAGCGTGGCAACCAAAACCATGCCCAATGCTGCGCCGCCAAGGTGCGCGGCGTGTCCAATGTTGTCCCACGGGCGCGGTTTGAGCAGCATGACCACCGAGTAGGCAAAATATAAAGTGGCGAAAATCCACGCGGTTACGGGGATGAAATACAAAAGAATGGTTTGCATCGGCGCTAATGCGATGGCGGCAAACAAAATGCCAGAAACGCCGCCCGATGCGCCAATGGCAGCATAGCTGGGGCGGTTTTTGTAGAGCCAAAGCGAAAAAGCGTTGCCCGCAACGATTGAGCCGAGATATAGCCAGATAAAAACGAATACGCCGTAGTAATACATAATCGGCGTGGCGAAAAAATACAGCGTGAGCATATTGAAAAACAAATGCCCCCAATCGGCGTGCAAAAAGCCTGATGAGAGAAGGCGGTAGTATTGCTTGTTGTAGCGCACTTGCCCCACTTGGAATTGATAGCGGTCAAAGATGGCGCGGTTGGTGAAGCCGATGTAGCTAAATAGGCAAGTGCCGATGATGAGCAGGGCGGGGATTAGGGTGTATAGGTTTTTCATGTGGTTGGAGCGGGCAAAGGCAGCCTGAAAATGGGGGAGCGAATAGCAGCGGTTACGTTTTCAGGCTGCCGCAGTATGTTTGATGAAATGCGCCAAAGGCAGCCTGAAAAGAGTTTGTTAATGATGCGAACAGCCGCCGCAGCTATGCGATTTGCTGGGCGCGGGGGCGTTTAAATCGGGGTCGCGCGATGCGCCTTCCATGGCGAGCAGGGCGAGATATTGTTGCCATAATTCGGCTTGATGATTGCCGAGATTGTTGAGATACGCCCAGTCGTATAAGCCGCTGTCGTGCCCATCGGAAAAGGTGATTTTCAGCGCATAATTGCCCACGGCTTCAAGGTCGGTAATCAATACGCCGCGTTTGCCCGTTTGCAAGGTTTCTTGCCCGATGCCATGTCCGCGCACTTCTGCGCTGGGGGAATACACGCGCAAAAATTCGGCAGGCAGGGCGTGTTCGTGGTTGCTGTAAACAAGGGTTAGGATGTCGTGTGTTTTGTTGATGCGGATTTCTTGTGGCACTTGCATGGTCTGTTCCGTTCTTAATTTTGCGTTAAGGGAACGAATTTTAACAGAAAGTTTTTCAGGCTGCCTAATTGCTGGATGACGGGGCAGCCTGAAAACTTGTAATCCAGTTACAAAAACGAACAGTTACACTATAACGTATATATTTATTTGATTACAAAGGGATTTTTTAGATTTCAAGCCTTGACACGCAGCAATTTAAAAGCGCATACTGGCATCGCAGTTCACATTGGCGTGCAGTCGGCGCCGTTTTCAAACCATTGTTCAAAACGGAGAAAAATCATGGCTAAAATGAGAGCAGCAGTAGTGAACCCCAAAGCACGGCACGGCGTGGAAATCACGGAACGGGAAATCCGCCCGCTGCGTTTTAACGAAGCGTTGGTTGAAGTGGAATATTGTGGCGTTTGCCACACCGATTTGCACGTTGCCGCCGGCGATTACGGCGATAAAACGGGCGTAGTGCTGGGGCATGAAGGCATTGGCATTGTGAAAGAAGTTGCCGATGGCGTGAAAGCATTGAAAGTGGGCGATCGCGTGAGCATTGCATGGCTGTTCCAAAGCTGCGGCGCGTGTGAATACTGCAACACAGGGCGCGAAACGTTCTGCCGCGATGTAGTGAACGCGGGTTACAGCGTGGATGGTGGCATGGCAACGCATTGTATTGTGAACGCGGATTATGCTGTGAAAGTGCCTGATGGTTTAGACCCTGCCCAAGCATCCAGCATCACTTGCGCAGGTGTTACCACTTATAAAGGCGTGAAAGTGTCTAATGTGCGCCCTGGGCAATGGATTGCGGTTTACGGCGCAGGCGGCTTGGGCAACTTGGGCGTGCAATACGCGAAAAAAGTGTTCGGCGCGCACGTTGTTGCCGTGGATGTGAACGATGATAAATTGGTGTTTGCCAAAGAAAGCGGCGCGGATTTAGTGGTGAATCCAACCAAAGAAGATGCGGCTGAATTCATCAAAAAACACACCAATGGCGGCGCGCACGCTGCGGTGGTAACGGCGGTATCCAAAGCAGCGTTTAATTCTGCGGTGAACTGTGTTCGTGCGGGCGGACGCGTGGTGGCGATTGGCTTGCCACCCGAAACCATGGATTTGTCTATTCCGCGCTTGGTGTTTGACGGCATTGAAGTGGTTGGCTCGCTGGTGGGCACGCGCAAGGATTTGGAAGAAGCCTTCCAATTTGGCGCGGAAGGCTTGGTAGTACCCAAAGTGCAGCTGCGCAAGCTGGAAGAGACCGTCGACATCTTCGACGAAATGTACCAAGGCAAGATTACCGGTCGTATGGTGATTGATATGAAACAAGCGGGTTCAGGCTGCTGCGGCGTTTGCGGCGGCGATTGATGAGCCTTGTAAATTAAACCTTGTAAACTAAACTGATTAGGCAGACTGAAAAACCTGTTTACCGTTTTTCAGGCTGCCTTTATCATGCGCGGCTCGCTTGAACAAAACGCATAAAATCATGACAACTTCTCCCCGCCGCGCCGTGTATGCAGGCAGTTTTGACCCGCCCACCAATGGGCATTTATGGATGATAGCCGAAGCCCAACAGCTTTTTGACGAGCTGGTTGTCGCCATTGGCGTGAATCCCGATAAAAAAAGCAGCTACACCGTTGCCGAGCGCATCGCTTTTTTGCAAGACATGGCAAAGCCGTATCCTAATGTGCGGGTTGCATCGTATGAGCATCAATTTTTGGTGAATTATGCGCACGAAGTGGGGGCGGATTTTATTGTGCGCGGTATTCGCTCTGCGGGCGATTATGAATACGAACGCGCCATGCGCCATATCAATGCCGATTTGCAGCCTTCCATTCAAACCATATTTTTGATGCCACCGCGCGAAATCGCCGAGATTTCATCCACTATGGTTAAAGGGCTGGTTGGTCCCAAAGGCTGGCGCGAAATTGTTAAGCGTTATGTGCCATCCAGCGTGTATCACAAAATTCTTGCCGATAACGCCGATAAATAACGGGCGAAGCGCAAAGCAGCGCAGCAAAACAAGCTAACGCCGTTATCATGCCAATAACCATTTTCAGGCTGCCTTTTGCCAAGCCACAAGGCAGCCTGAAAACGTATAAAAACAAGGCTATGGTATAATTGCGCGTTTTTGCTCAACGCCCATTTCAGGCAGCCTGAAATGGCACACAAGGAACGCCGATGACATTCGCTTATTTCAGCATTCTCCTTTTCGCTTTTCTCAATCTATTGTGCGCTGTCGCCGCTAAAAAAACCGCCAATATGCGCCTTGCGGATAATCACAATCCGCGCGAAATTCTCGCCCAAGCCACGGGCAAAGCCGCAAGGCTCAACGCCGCGCAGCAAAATGGTTACGAAATGCTGCCGCTTTATGCCGCCGCCATTATCGTTGCCCATGCCACAGGCGAAGCCACGCAAGGCGTTATCAATTTTTGGGCAACCTTATTTATCATCTCTCGCGCCGCCTATATCTGGGCATACGCCCAAGACAAAGCTACTGCGCGTTCTATCATTTGGGGTATTGGCTTCATTTGCGTGATTGCGTTGTTTATCGCCGCGTTCTAATTAGGCAGCCTGAAACCCACTCTGTTCATTCATAAAGACCAAAATCATGACACAACAAACCAAACAAGATTATGGCGCCGACAGCATCCAAGTTTTAGAAGGCTTAGAAGCCGTGCGCAAACGCCCAGGCATGTATATCGGCGACACCCAAGATGGCTCAGGCTTGCACCACATGGTATTTGAAGTGCTAGACAACGCCATCGACGAAGCCCTAGCAGGCTATTGCGACCGCATCACCGTTGCCATCAATGCCGACGAAAGCATCACCATTGAAGACAACGGGCGCGGCATTCCCACCGGCATACACCCCAAAGAAGGCCGTTCCGCCGCCGAAGTCATCATGACCATTCTGCACGCAGGCGGAAAATTTGACAACAACAGCTATAAAGTGTCAGGCGGCTTGCACGGTGTGGGCGTATCCGTAGTCAATGCGCTGTCCGATTGGCTCAAACTCACCATCTGGCGCGAAGGCAAAGAGCATTTTGTAGAATTTCATCGCGGCGAAACCGTAGAGCCGCTGAAAGTCATCGGCGCAGCGCAGCCTGAAAACCGCCACGGCACGCGCGTGCAATTTCTCGCCAGCGAAGACACCTTCGGCACAGTGGAATACAAATTTGAAACGCTTGCCAAACGCATCCGCGAACTCTCATTTTTGAACAACGGCGTGCGGATAGAACTGTTTGACAAGCGCGACGGACGGCACGAAGACTTCGCCGAATCAGGTGGCGTGAAAGGCTTTGTGGAATACATCACTGGCAGCAAAAAACCCTTGCACAACAAAATTTTCTACGCCATCGGCGAAAAAGACGGCATGACGGTGGAATGCGCGATGCAATGGAACGAAAGCTACCAAGAATCCGTGCAATGCTTCACCAACAACATTCCGCAACGCGACGGCGGCACCCACCTAACCGCCCTGCGCCAAGCCATGACACGCACCATCAACCAATACATCGCTGATAACGACATTGCCAAAAAAGCCAAAGTGGACACATCAGGCGATGATATGCGCGAAGGCTTAACCTGCGTGTTATCCGTGAAACTGCCCGACCCCAAATTCTCATCGCAAACCAAAGACAAACTGGTTTCCAGCGAAATTTCGCCTGTGGTCAACGAAGTATTGGGCGAAGCCTTGAAAAACTTTTTGGAAGAAAACCCCAACGATGCCAAGATTATCTGCGGCAAAATTGTAGAAGCCGCCCGCGCCCGCGAAGCCGCCCGCAAAGCCCGCGAACTCACGCGCCGCAAAGGCGTGATGGACGGCTTGGGCTTACCGGGTAAACTCGCCGATTGCCAAGAAAAAGACCCCGCGCTGTCTGAATTGTATTTAGTGGAGGGCGATTCGGCAGGCGGCTCCGCCAAGCAAGGGCGCGACCGCAAATTCCAAGCCATTTTGCCGCTCAAAGGCAAGATTTTGAACGTGGAACGCGCCCGCTTTGAGCGCATGCTCGCCAGCCAAGAAGTCGCCACGCTGATTACTGCGTTGGGCACCAGCATCGGCAAAGAAGAATTTAACCTAGAAAAATTGCGCTACCACCGCATCATCATCATGACCGATGCCGATGTGGACGGCGCACACATTCGCACGCTGCTGCTCACCTTCTTCTATCGCCAAATGCCCGAATTGATAGAACGCGGCTATGTGTACATCGCCCAACCGCCGCTTTACAAAGCCAAACACGGCAAGCAAGAGCGTTATTTAAAAGACGAAATGGAAAAAGACGAATTTCTGCTTGGGCTGGCGATGGACAACGCCAAAATTGTGGCGGGCAGCCGCACGCTGGAAGGCGCGGAACTCACCAAGCTCGCCAAGCAATTTTTGCGCGCCCGCAACACCATTGCCGAAGAAAGCCGCGTGATTGATGCCGCCGTGCTGCGCGCCTTGATAGACATTGACGCGATTGATTTATCCAGCGAGCAAGCCACGCAACACGCCATCGCCGCCCTTTCAGGCAGCCTGAAAAACCCCGAAATCACGCTGGAACACATCGCAGGGCAAGACGGCGGACATTTCATCAAAATCACGCGCCAGCTTCACGGCAACGTGATGGTGTCGTATTTAGACCAAAAATTTGTGGACAGCAAAGCCTACCAAGTGCTGCTGAAAACCGCCGAGCAACAGCGTGGCTTAATCGGCAGCGAGGGCGCAGATTTGCACAAAGGCGATGCCGAAGCGCAACACGTTGCCAGCTTTGAAGCCGCGCTAGACAGCCTGCTTGCCGCCGCGCAAAAAGGCTTAACCATGCAACGCTACAAAGGCTTGGGCGAGATGAACCCCGAGCAGCTTTGGGAAACCACCATGAACCCCGAAGTGCGCCGCTTGCTGAAAGTGCGCATTGAAGACGCGATTGCCGCCGATGAAACGTTTGTTACGCTGATGGGCGACGAGGTTGAGCCGCGCAGGGCGTTTATTGAAGCGAATGCGCTGGTGGCGCAGAATATTGATGCGTAGGTGGTTTTTGTAGTAATAGGCAGCCTGAAAATGGGTTTTTCGTTTTAACTTCGCTGAAACTCGCTTTACCCGTTTTCAGGCTGCTGCAAATAATCAGAAAGGGATGAATATGGCAGACGAGTTAGATAAAACAAGCGCCGAAGCAGATGAAACCACCACCGAGCCAGAATATCAGCCGTTGCATCCGCTGATTAAATGGGGCATCCCTGCGGGCATTTGGTGGTTTCTCGTGGTGATTGTGCCGCCCGTGTGGCTTAAAGGAACGCTGTTTGCGACGGGAAACCAGCTGGGTCTATTTACGCTTGCGATGATTTTATGGCACATCATTGCGGTGTTGATGATGCTGGTGCATAAAATAAAAGCATCCACCAAGGCTTGGTTATTTATATTGGCAGTGGTGCTGGATTTGACTTGGGCGGCGGTTGTGTTTTGGTTGATATTGTATATGTCGTTTTTGATTTGACTATTAGGCAGCCTGAAAATGGAAAAACCGTTTTCAGGCTGCTTTTTGTTGATGGTTGAGCAGGGTTTGCTGATTGCTTGTTAAACCGCTTTCGTTTTGGCATAAACAGTTGCGGCGAATGCCAAGAAAACAATGACGCAAAACGCTTTGGATGGCGGTTTTGCCGAAGCATGGTTTTCAGGCTGCTTATGTAGTCACTTGTAGTCAAAATCCGCATCATTGTCATCCAAGTCAAGCAAAATTCTCACAAAAATAAAATACACTAAAATTTGATTTATCTCAATTTGCGCAACTTTATCCCATTGAATAACCTGATTAGGCAGCCTGAAAACAAAAACAAGACAAAATAACCTTGTTCAAGCAATTTTCAGGCTGCCTTATCCTGCAAACAAAAACAATCTGCTTCAATTACATTCAATTACAAAAAAATCCACCAAAATCATCAGCAGCCAACAAAACCCCAATAGTTGTATGCTATGATTTGTTCACGCGAATTTACGTTCGCTTACTTTTTTCTCATCAACCCAGTCTCGGAAAGGACTCTGAAAATGGCTGAAAACTACGTTATCTGGCTTGAAAACCTACGCATGACCGATGTGGAGCGCGTGGGCGGCAAAAACGCATCATTGGGCGAAATGATTTCGCAGCTTGCCGAAAAAGGCGTGCGTGTGCCAGGCGGCTTTGCCACAACTGCCGAAGCCTACCGTGCTTTTTTGGCACACGATGGGCTGCACGAACGCATTTCCGCCGCACTTGCCGCGTTGGATGTGGATGATGTTACCGAATTGGCACGCGTGGGCGCGCAAATTCGTCAGTGGATTTTGGACACGCCTTTCCCTGAGCAATTGAATGCCGAAGTGGAAGCCGCGTGGGCAAAAATGGTTGCCGATGCGGGCAGCGACCAAATTTCCGTTGCCGTGCGTTCATCCGCCACCGCCGAAGATTTGCCCGATGCGTCTTTCGCGGGGCAGCAGGAAACTTTCCTAAACATCAATGGTTTAGATAATGTAAAAGAAGCGATGCACCATGTGTTTGCATCGCTTTACAACGACCGCGCTATTTCTTATCGCGTGCACAAAGGCTTTGACCACGATGCGGTTGCGCTTTCGGCTGGCGTGCAACGCATGGTGCGTTCAGACACAGGCGCATCTGGCGTGATGTTCTCTATTGACACCGAAAGCGGCTTTGAAGATGTGGTGTTTATTACCTCGTCTTACGGCTTGGGCGAAACCGTGGTGCAAGGCGCGGTCAATCCCGATGAATTTTATGTGCACAAACCCACGCTCAAAAAAGGCAAACCCGCCATTTTGCGCAAAACTTTGGGTTCAAAACTCATCAAAATGGTGTTTACCGATAGCGTGCAGGCGGGCAAATCGGTGCAAACGGTGGATGTGCCCGAAGCCGACCGCAAACGCTTCTCGCTCAGCCCCGAAGAAATCACCGAATTGGCGCAATACGCGCTGATTATTGAAGAACACTACGGCAGAGCGATGGATATTGAATGGGGGCGCGATGGCTTGGATGGCAAGTTATACATCTTGCAAGCCCGCCCCGAAACGGTGAAATCGCAAGAAAAAGCCGCTGGTAATGTGTTGCGCCGTTATTCCATCAAAGGTGAGCGCAATGTGTTGGTGGAAGGTCGCGCGATTGGGCAAAAAGTGGGCAAAGGCGTGGTGCGCGTGGTGAAAAGCGTGAGCGAGATGGACAGGGTGCAAACAGGCGATATTTTGGTTACCGACATGACCGACCCCGATTGGGAACCTGTGATGAAACGCGCCGCCGCCATTGTTACCAACCGTGGCGGGCGCACTTGCCACGCGGCGATTATCGCGCGTGAGCTGGGCATTCCTGCGGTGGTGGGTTGCGGCGATGCCACCAGCCGTTTAACCGATGGCGCGGAAGTAACCGTATCCTGCGCCGAAGGCGATACGGGCTATATCTATTCAGGCTTGCTGGAAGTGGAAGTGGACGAAGTTTCGCTTGACCATATGCCCGAATCGCCCGCCAAAATTATGATGAACGTGGGCAATCCCGAAATGGCGTTCTCGTTTGCCAACTTGCCCAGCGAAGGCATCGGCTTGGCGCGGATGGAGTTTGTGATTAACCGCCAAATCGGCATTCACCCACACGCGCTGTTGCAATTTTATAAACAAACGCCTGAATTGCAAGCCGAAATCACCGACCGCATTGCAGGCTACGCATCGCCCGTTGATTTTTATGTGGACAAACTCGCCGAAGGCATCGCCACGCTGGCGGCATCGGCTTATCCGAAAAAAGTCATCGTGCGGATGTCTGACTTTAAATCCAACGAATACGCGGGCTTGCTTGGCGGTGCGCAATATGAGCCACACGAAGAAAACCCCATGCTGGGTTTCCGTGGCGCGGCGCGTTATGTGTCGGACGACTTCAAACCTTGCTTTGCGCTGGAATGCCGCGCGGTGAAATATGTGCGCGATGTGATGGGGCTGACCAATGTGGAAGTGATGATTCCGTTTGTGCGCACGCTTGCCGAGGCGCGGGCGGTGTTGGAAGTGCTCAAAGAAAACGGCTTGGAACGCGGCAAAAATGGCTTGCGCTTGATTATGATGTGCGAAGTGCCGAGCAACGCGCTGCTTGCCGAGCAATTCCTTGAGTATTTTGACGGCTTCTCCATCGGCTCCAACGATATGACGCAATTGACGTTGGGCGTGGATCGCGACAGCGGCGGCCCGATTGCCAGCACGTTTGACGAGCGCAACGCGGCGGTGAAAGTGATGCTGCACCTTGCCATTTCCACTTGCTTGCGTTTGAACAAATACATCGGCATCTGCGGGCAAGGTCCATCGGATCATCCCGATTTTGCTAAGTGGTTGGTGGATGAAGGCATTGAAACCTTGTCGCTGAACCCTGATACGGTGGTGGAAACATGGCTGTATCTGGCGAAAGAATGCCAGCCGAAGAAGCGATAACAAGGCTTGTGTAAAGCTGTAAACAAGAGCGGAGTTGTGTCTCCGCTCTTTTTTGTTTGGGGCGACGAATGGGGTGCGATAAGGCTGCCTGAGACCTTTGCAAAATCCCCCAAAATCCCCTAAATTCCCACCAAGACATTT
>CAUSAW010000005.1:0-46697 GCA_963529725.1 uncultured Kingella sp.
CTGGCTACGAACCAGAGGGTCGGGCGTTCGAATCGCTCCGGGTGCGCCAAGAATAGTTTTTTAGACGCGCCCATCGTCTAGCGGTTAGGACATCGCCCTTTCACGGCGGTAACGGGGGTTCGATTCCCCCTGGGCGTGCCAAGTTTTGAAACCTGCTTTATTTGAAGCAGGTTTTTTTGTGCGTGCGTGTTGCACGGGTTTTTATTACGCGATGATGGTTTTCAGGCTGCCTTGGTTGAATTTAAGGCAGCCTGAAAACGTTTTGGGCTTTGTTAATGGCGTTGCTTATTTTAGCTTCGCAGAAGCTCGTAAACTCGCTTTCAGGCTGCCTAATCTAGCCAGTCGAGCAGGGTGCGCCCTGCGTGGAGCAGGCGATAGATGAAGAGTGAGTAACTTTCTTGGATAAAGAATTTCCAGCGGGTTTGCTCGGATGCTTCGGTGTAGCGGCTGGTGGGCGTGGGTGAGGGGGTGGCTTGGATGCCGAGGTCTTGGGCGATGGCGATGGCGCGCGCCATGTGGTAGGGATCGCTCACGATGATAACGCTGTGGAGCTTGTGTTTTTGAATGAGCAAGCGGGTATTGGCGAGATTTTGATAGGTGTCTTTGGAGCGGGTTTCGTAGAGAATGTCGTGGCTGGGGATGCCTTGTTTGATGGCGAATTTGCGGGCGACTTCGCCTTCGCTGGGATAGCCTTCTTTGCGGGTGCCGCCGGTGAAGATGAGTTTTTCAACGCGTTCGGATTGGTAGAGGGAGATGGCGTGGTTGATGCGTTCGCGAAACACGGGGGACGGCTTGTCGCCCCACGCCGCTGCGCCCAATACGACGGCGGCATCGGCGTGTTTGGGCAGCTGGGTGGGCTGCGTGGCGTATTGGTACACTTGCCATGCGCACCATGCTTGCAGGGCGAGAATGCTAAGGATGCTGAGTAAGAGTCCGTAGCGCAGGTAGCGCAGGGTGGATTTTTGTTTGGGCATGGTTTGGCTTGGGGCTTAGGCGGGGGGTGTTGCGGCAGCCTGAAAATTGTTTTGCGCGGGGGGTGATGATGCGGGCGCTTGTTTATTGGCTTGGCAGCTGGCGTTCCACAGCGATGGGCTGCATTGCAAATGCCCGATGTATTGCAGCTTGGCAACGGGCGAGATGGTGGCGATGTCGTCTTCGCGCATGTGCAGGATGTCGGATGGATCTACCCATTGCGGCTTGGCGCTGGTGAGCGGTTTGCCTGCGCGGTTAAAGGCTTCAATCACAAATTGTGAACAAAACAGCCGCTCGCCGCCCAATGCGGGAACGGTGATGGTGGCGAGCGCGTTAAGACATAAATGGCGCAGGGCGCGCGGGATAACGGGCAGCTCGCAGGCGTTGCGCGTGAGCGCGAATGGGGCTTGCAGCGCGATACCGAGATGGTTGTAGCCCTTGCCGTTTTTTTCTTCGGCAAAGGCGATGATGGCTTGGATGTTTTCGGCGCTTAAATCGGGGCGACGAAAGGCGACGGTGAGATTGCTTTCTTTGAGCGCATCGGCAAGCGGGCGAATGCGCGTGCCGCTGCCAACGGCTTCGGCGATTTTTCCGTCGCCCAGATAGAGAAAGGAATGGCTGACGGCGGCGTTGCTGAACAAGCGGATGCCAAGCGATTGAACGCTGCCTTCGGCGGAAAATAGGATGTCGCCCGCTTGCAAATCTTGGGCTTGGATGGGGGTTAAGCCGTTTTCGGGCAGCGTGCTGTTGCGCACGCTTTGCAGGCGCAGCGCGGTTTTGCCGTTTGCGTTGTGGCGAATGCGCCATTCGGTGGCGCAGGCGGAGAGCAGGAAGGCGGTAAGCAGAATGAGTGCGCGGTACATATTTAGGCGGTCTCAATAAGATGCGGATATTGTGGCAAAACGAGTTGGAATGCGCAACGGTTCATTCCGTGCTGGGCAGGGCAGGGGCAGCCTGAAAACAGCTTGTGCTACAATCACGCCTTTTCCACGCTTTACAATAAGGACGACTCTTATGAAAAAATGGCTATTGGCTGCACTAATGGGCATCGCGCTGGCAGGCTGCGCTTCATCGGGCGACAGCGATGATTTGGGGATTGACCCCGCCACTGGCGCGAGCGCCAAAAGTTTGACGCAGATGGTGTGATACGGTTTAAACGCTTTTCAGGCTGCCTATTGGGAACACAGTAGGCAGTCTGAAAAGCCATTTTGGCAAGGAAGAATATGATTGTTTCGTTGGATATTGATGCGCAAAAAACCTTTACCCCGCTTTGTCCTACCGAATTGCCCGTGCACGAAGGGCATTTGATTGCGGCAGAGCTGAACGCCCAAGCGCGGCTTGCCCAGCTGCGCGTGATGAGCAAAGACGCGCACAGCCCCGCCGCGCAATGGATTTGCCGCAGCCATGCCGAGCAGCTGTGCGACACGGGTTTGCCCAATGCGCGCGAGACTTGGGTGGCGCATGCGATTGTGGGCACGGATGGATTTGAATTGCTGGACGAGCTGCCGCCCATCACGGCGTATGATTTTTGCGTGTGGAAAGGTGTTGAGCCTGATATGCACCCCTATGGCGCGTGTTATCACGATTTGGCGGAGAAGTTGAGCACGGGTTTGATTGAATGGCTGCGCGACAAGGGCGCGACGACGTTGCTGGTGGGCGGCTTGGCGACGGATTATTGCGTGAAAACCACGGTGTTGCAGCTTTTGCGCAGCGGCGATTGGCGCGTGCTGGTGAACCGCGCGGCGTGTCGCGGCATTGCAGCGGATACGGTGGTGGCGGCTTGGCAGGCGATGCAAGCGGCGGGCGCAGTGGTGTTGGATGATGCGGCGGCGATGGCGCGGTATTTGGCGGAGCAGGGGGATAGGGTTGGGGCAGCCTGAAAATTTGTTTGTTGCGTGCTGATTGTGTTTACGTTCACAGCTTAATTTGATTGCCCATCGTTTAGTATTGCCGAAAAGTATTTTCAGGCTGCCATATCGTGCAATGGATAGGGCAGCCTGAAAACTCGTTTGCTGTTTGGTGGATTACGTTTGCGCTCGTGGTTTGATTTTATTGCCCATTGTTTAGCTCCGCCGAAAGCATTTTCAGGCTGCCTTATCAATCTCCCGATAAGGCAGCCTGAAAACCGAAGGTTTCAACAAAGTTAAAACCGCATCAGCGTTTATTTTTTCTTCTTATCTTTCTTGGCTGGCTCTTTATCCAGCACTTCCACTTTGGGCGCGCCGTTCGCCGTTGCGGCATCGGCTTGGCGGTTAATCAGCCATTGTTGGGCAATGGTCAGCAAGTTGTTGACCACGTAATACAGCACCAACGCGGCGGGGAAGAAGAAGAACATAATGGAAAATATCAGCGGCATGATTTTCATCATCTGCGCTTGCGTGGGATCGCTGGGTGGCGGGCTCATTTTGGTCTGCAAAATCATGGTGAGCAGCATCAAAATCGGCAGGATATAGAACGGGTCGGGGCGCGATAGGTCGTGAATCCAGCCGAGCCACGGCGCTTGGCGCAGCTCCACGGAAAGGAAAATCATCCAATACAGCCCGATGAAAATCGGCATTTGCAACAGCATCGGCAAGCAGCCGCCCAAGGGGTTGATTTGCTCGGTGCGATAAAGCTGCATCATCTCTTGCTGCATCGCCATGCGGTCTTCGGGATTGGGGTATTTTTTCTTCAATGCTTCCATTTTGGGCTGGATGGAGCGCATTTTTGCCATGGATTTGTAGGCTTTTTGGTTCAGCGGGAACAGGATGGCTTTCACAATAAGCGTGAGCACGATAATTGCCCAGCCCCAGTTGCCGATGATGCCGTGCAGCCAGTTGAGCAGGGCAAACAGCGGCGAAGCGAAAATGTGCACGCGCCCGTAGTCTTTGGTTAGCTCAAATTTGGGGGCGATGGTTTTCAGGATGCTGGTTACTTGCGGGCCAGCATAGAGATTGGCGGCGAAGGTTTTGCTGCCGCCTGCGGGGATGTCCACCACGGCGGTGTTCACGCCTGCGCTGTATAGATTGTCGGGCAGGCGTTTGATGCCGATGGTGCAGCTGCCGCCGTTGCACAGGTTTTCGCCGTTTTCAGGCTGCATAATCCATGCGGATGCGAAGTAGTGTTGAATCATGCCAACATAGCCGCCCGATGCTTTGCGTTGGTATTCGGCGGTGTCTTTGCCTGCTTCAAAGTCTTTGTCCAGCGTGGCGAATTGCACTTTTTGGAATGCGTCGGCATCGGGCGTGTATAAAACAGGACCCACATAGCTGCTGGTAAACCAGCCTTCGCCTGCGGGCTTGCTGTTGTCGCGCACGATTTGGTACGACGTACCCAGCTTCACCGCTTGGCTGCCCGTGTTTTTCACATCAAAGCGCACGTTTACCAAATAGCTGCCCTTGGTAAAGGTGTAAACCTTGTCCACTTGCACGCCGTTTTGCGCGGGGGCGGATAGGCGCACTTCCAATTTGTCGCCGTTGAGCGTTTGCGATTTAGCGGCAGCCTGAAAATTGGCGTTTGCCAAAATATTGTTGCCGTTGGCATCCACTAAGTTGGATTGGGCGATGTAGGTGAGCGGTTTGCCGTCTGCCAGCAGGGTGAAGCGTTGGGCGGTGTCGTGGGTGGCATCGTAGTGTTGCAGGATTAAGCCGCGCAAATCGCCTGATTTTTCGTCTATCGTGGCTTTAACGGTGTCGGTTTCCACGCTCACGGGCACGGTTGCGCCCAATGGGGCGGCTTGGGGCTGAGCGGCGGTTTGCTGCTGTTGCGCGGCTTGTTGTTGCGGCTGGGCAGCGGGGAAGAAGTGTTGCCAAGCCATCATAAAGACAATCGCCACCGCGGCGGTGGCCAGCATGCGTTTAAATTCGGATGGGTTTTGCTGTTGCATGAGAGAGTTTCCTAAAACTAGGGGACGGGGTCGTAACCGCAGCCGCCCCAAGGGTGGCAACGGGCAAGCCGTTTGAGCGTGAGCCAACCGCCTTTGAGCGCGCCATATTTGCGCACGGCTTCAATTGCGTATTGCGAACAAGTGGGCGTGTAGCGGCAGCGCGGCGGGATAAGCGGGCTGATGCAGAGTTGGTAAAAGCGAATCAGCGCGAGAAAGAGTTTGCGGAACATAAAATCGGTTTTCAGGCTGCCGTGTAGTAATTGGGTTTGACTAAAAGCGCGACGACATCTTGCAAACTTTGACCGAAGCGCAATGCGCCCAGCCCTTCAATTTCCATGCCTTGCAACGGCGTAAGCGTGATGGTTTTCATGGTTGTCCTTTGATATTGATAAACGCGCTTTCAGGCAGCCTGAAAATCCTTCTTTCAGGCTGCCTGAACTATTTGCCTTCGCGCGGCAACATCAATTCTGCCAACTGTTTGCATACTTCGCGATACTGCTCGCGTTCAAACATCACGCGCACGCGCACCACGAAATCTTTGGCGGGCAACTGCGCCTGATGCAGCCTGAACCATTCGCGTATCACGCGTTTCATGTAGTTGCGCTTGTTTGCCCGTTTGGCGGCTTTTTTGCCGACCACCAAGCCCAAACGCGCGTGTCCGAGCGCATTGTTTTCCGATTGCAGCACGGCAAGAAAGGAGCGCGAACGCTGTTTTCTTAATGCAAAAACGGAAGAGAACTCTTCCGTTGTGAGCAGCCGATAGGCTTTGCCAAAGCGGTTAGCCAATTACACAGCCAAGCGTTTGCGGCCTTTGGCACGGCGGGCAGCCAAAACGGCGCGGCCGCCGCGTGTTTTTGAGCGAACCAAGAAGCCGTGGGTGCGTTTGCGTTTGGTAACTGAAGGTTGATAAGTGCGTTTCATGTTGGTTTCCTAATCAAATATTGGGGGAAAAATAAACGGCGCATTAAACCTGTTTTGATGCGGTTTGTCAAACAAAATAAGCGGATTGCGGCGTTTCAGGCTGCCTTTTGCGTGGGGTTAGGCAGCCTGAAAATGCTATTGATTATTGAGCCGTTGGATAATCATTTGGCTGAGCTGTTGCACTTCATTGGGCGTGGCGGTGGGGAGTACGGTTTGCCAGTCTCGCTGGGTAAATGTGGTGTAATCCAGCCGCAAAGCTACGCTACGAACAACGGTTAAGCCTTTTGTATTGTCGCGGCTGTCTTTAAAGCGCAAATAATAAGTTGCGGGCTGTGGCGTGTTTGTGGGCAAATCCAATACGCGGTTGTAGCGTTTGGTAAGCCATATTGTAGAAAGTGGAACGATGATGTTGTAACAGCCAAACAACAACACGGTAGGCAAAAACAATGTGCCATTGTCAAAAAATAACATGGGGTGGATAAAGTAAACAAGAATGGTAAGTAGCAGCGGTATGGGCAGCGTATAAGCAAACAGTTTTTTCAGGCGCATGGCGTGGTTGCGTTCATTGTTGCTAATGGGTGTGCGCTTTTGCCATGTGATTTCGTTTGCGCCTGCTTGTACGGCGTGGCGCAATTCGGCAAATGGGGTGTCTTGGGGGAGCGGGCTGGGCATAGGGATTATTCCTTTATTAAGTGAGAGAGAAACGGTTTTCAGGCTGCCTTTTGTGCGGGGATGAGGCAGCCTGAAAAATTATTTGCTGTTGAGGCGTTGGATAATTATTTGGCTGAGGCGGTGCACTTCGTCTGCGCTGGCGGTGGGGAGGATGTTTGCCCAGTCGGTTGTGGTGAAATTTTGCCAATCGGGGCGAAGATTCATGCCGCGTGAAGCGAATATTCCTTTGTCGAGGAAATATCGGAATGATGCTTTTGTTTGCAGAGTGTAGGTTATGGGGCAAGATTGCTCTGTGGGATAGTTGGCAATTTTGCGCTGGTGTTTAAACATAATGAAAAAATTGAGGGGGAGGGCTGTATAGAAAAATAGCCAAAACAGCGCGAGCAGCCAGTCTGCTAATGATTGGGGCGGATTTCGGGGGCTGCATACTCGGGGCAAGAAATAACAAAAATAATTGCTCATTTTGTCTATGAGCATCAAAAGTGTCAAAAAGGTGATAAGTAAAAACCGTTTCATGGCTTTTTTGGCATCACCGCGTTCGCGGTCGCTAATGGGGCTGGATTTTTGCCATGTGATGTGGGTCGCGTTGGATTGCACGGCGTGGAGTAATTCAGCGAACGGGGTGTCGGGGTTGTTTGACATGGTTGTTTCCTTGTTGGTAATGATAAAAAGGGCTTTTCAGGCTGCCTTTATGGCGGGGGTGAGGCAGCCTGAAAATGTTATCGGCTTATTTGCCGTTTAGGCGCTGAATCATCATTTGGCTAAGGCGTTGCACTTCGTCTGCGCTGGCGGTGGGGAGGATGTCTGCCCAGTCGGTTACGGTGAAATTTTGCCAGCCCAGCTGGGTAATTCTGCCGCGAGCGGCGATGATGCCGTTGGCGTAGCGGCGTGCTGCTTGTGTTTGCAGGGTGTAAAGGGTGGGGAAGGGCTGCGCGGCAGGGTGGTCGGCGATGCGCCCCATTCGGTTAGCTATCCAAATATCAAACCCAATGAAGCCGATGTTGAAAACCAGCGTAATGGCGAGAAATAACCAAAAAAACAAACCGCTGCCGGGGCTGCATATATCGGGGGTGAAGTAGCAGCTGCTTAGGCTGAAAATCGGCAATGCGAATGCGGCGGCTAAAAACGCCCATTTTGTTGTTTTGGCGTTGGCGCGTTCGCTGTCGCTAATGGGGTGGGATTTTTGCCATGTGATGCGCTTCTCGCCTGCTTGCACGGCACGGAATACTTCGGCGAATGGGGTGTCGGGGGTTGAATGGTTTTGCATGGTTGTTTCCTTGTTTGGATGATAAAAAAGGGTTTTAGCTTCGCAACTCCGCTTTGCTATGTAGGCTGCGTGAATGTTAATACTCGGGTTCGGCAAGCCGTTTTTGAATGGCGTGGATAAGCTGTTGCAATGCTTCGGGATTGGGCGCGTCGGGGAGCAGGGCTTGCCAGTCTGCCTGCGTGAAGCTATCCCAATCGGGCAAGTATTTGTCGCAACGGGTTTGTAGTGTGTTTTTGGGGTAATAGCTGTGCTTGTATCTGCGGGTTCTGATGAAATAGAGCGTAAAGTTTTCAGGCTGCATTGTGCCGATTGGGGTGCGCAAGATGCGGATGGCATCGGACAGTTCTGTTTTCAATATTGCTATTGCAAGGAAAAACGCTGTCGCGCCCAATAGTATTCCAACGATGTTCAATAGCATTCCAACGGTTTGCTGCTCGTTAAAAATCAAAAGCGATGTCGGCACTGCCGTTACCATAAGCAGCAAACCCAGCAAAATCATGTGGAGCAAGTGCTGCCGTGTTAGCAGGTGGTCTTGTTTGCTGATGGGCGTGATTTTCTGCCACGAGATTTCAAGCTCGCCCGATTGCAATTCGCTCAATAATCGCGCGTAGGTGAGTAGGGCATCATAATTGTTTGCTTTCATTGGTTTCCCTTGTTTTCAGGCTGCCTAGCAACGTTTAGGCAGCCTGAAAATCAATTAATCCCCGCTCACATTCAACACGGGCGAAGCATTCTCTTCGGACAGCAGCACCGTCATCATATTGGTTACCAGCTTGGCTTTTTCAGGCTCGCTCATCGCTACAATGCCGCGTTTTTCCAATTCCACCACCGTGCCCGCCACCATGCCAATCGCGCCGCGCACCAGCGTTTGCCGCGCCAAAATCACTGCTTCGGCTTGCTGGCGGCGCAGCATGGCTTGCGCGATTTCGGGCGCGTATGCCAAATGAGTAAAGCGCGTTTCATCAATGCTGATGCCCGCAATTTCCACACGCTCTTGCACCATGCGGCGAAATTGCTCCAAGATTTTGTCCGAATGCCCTGTTAGGCTGTCTGCCGAGCCATCGTTGGTGTAGGGGTGGTGCGTTGCCAACACGCGCAGCGCACCCTCGCTTTGCACTTGCAAAAAGCCATGCGCGTTTTCCACATCCAGCACCGCAGCGGCGGGGTTGTCGATGTGATACACAATCGCGGCGGCGATTTCAATCGGCGTGCCCGAGGCATCGTTTACTTTCAGCGTGGCGGTAACATAGTTGCTGGTTTTGAGCGACACGCTCACCGTGCTGTAAAACGGAAACAGCCAAAAAAAGCCCGATTGGGGCAGCACGCCCGCGTATTTGCCAAACAGCGTGCCCACCAAAGCGGTGTTAGGCTGCACCACGCGAAAGCGGGTAAAGCAATAGCCCAGCGGCAGCAGCAAAATGCTCACTCCGCCCATGCCGTTTTCCAGCGCGCCGAACGCTCGCCACGCGATAAATAAAGTCGCCACCACCAAAACGGCGGCTGCGGCAAAGCCGTTGAGATGCGGCATGGTGTATTTTTTGCTGTATGACTGGCTCATAGAGACTCCTTAAAGTTAGCGGTTGGAAAGAAACGCAATTATATTGTAAAAACGATTGATTTTATACGGATTTTTATGACTTGTTGGCATGATGCAACAACGAAATTGCGCCGCTAAAACTGTGGATAATGTTATCCACAACGGCGCAGTCTTAACAAAAATTTGCGGTATAATGCCCCACATATCCACAACGTCATAAAAGTAGTCCCATGCGTCTTTCTGAATTTTGGTCTCAATGCCTTGCTCTGTTGCAATCCGAGCTTTCCGAACAGCAATTTTCCCGCGACATCGCGCCGATTACGGTGGGCGAACAAGATGGCGCGTGGGTGTTGTTTGCCAAAAACCAATTTGCGGCGAATTTGTTGCGCAGCCAATACGCGCAAAAAATCCGCGAAGCTGCCGCGCTGATTGCGCCCGATGCGCCCGAATTGCGGTTTCAAATTGGCGTGGGCGAGCAAGTGGCGATTGCTGTTGTGCCTACTGATATGCCGACTGATTTGCCTACCGATTTATCAACGGATGCAGCAAGCCCTGCCGACAACGCAGAAGGCAGCCTGAAAACCAGCGCCTCCAGCGCAACGCCAGCCGCAGCCCAAACAGAAAGCAAAGCCGAAGCCGCCCGCAATAAAAACAAAAGCGCGCAAGACATTATCGCCGAGCGCATGAGCAACCTGCGCCCAGCCAAAAAAACCGACGAAACGCAGCCTGAAAGCCAAACCACCGCCGCCAAGCCATCCGCCATCGCCGCCGAGCAAGCGCGCGAAGCCGCCGAGCAACGGCTAAACCAAACCAATCTTTCCCCCGATTACACCTTTGAAACGCTGGTGGAAGGCAAGGGCAACCAGTTGGCGGCAAACGTTGCCAAAAGCATCGCCGAAAAACCAGGCGACAGCATGTATAACCCGTTTTTCGTGTATGGCAGCACAGGCTTGGGCAAAACCCACTTGGTGCAAGCCATTGGTAACGAATTGCTGCGGCTCAATCCCAAAGCCAAAGTGCGCTATATGCACTCGGATGAATACCTGAAAACCTTTATGGCAACGGTGCGCAACAAAACATGGGATACGTTTAAACAGCAATATTTGCACTACAACCTGCTGATTATTTATGATATTCAATTTATCTCAGGCAAAGACCGCACCATGGAAGAATTTTTCTTCCTGTTTGAGCATTTTCACTCGCGCGACCAGCAAATTATCCTCACCTGCGACCAGTTGCCCAGCAGCTTGGAAGACATGGACAAACGCCTTGTATCCCGCTTTTCATGGGGCATGACCATCCGCCTAGAACCGCCCGAACTGGAAATGCGCGTGGACATTTTGGAGCGCAAAGCCCAAGCCGTTGGCATCACGCTGGAAGAAGATGCCGCCACCTTTATCGCGCAAAATGTGAAGCAAAACGTGCGCGAGCTGGAAGGCGCGTTGAACCGCGTGATCGCACGTTGCCGATTCAGCAAGAAAAACGTGATTGACATTGATTTGGCGGCGGATGCGTTGCAAGACATCGTTGCCAGCAATTACAAGCCGATAACGGTGGAGCTGATTATGAAAGCCGTTGCCGACCATTACCACATCAGCATCCGCGATATTTTGGGCAAAAAACGTAGCCGCAACCTTGCCCGCCCACGCCAAATCGCCATGGCGATTACCAAAGAACTCACCAACCTAAGCCTGCCCGCCATCGGCGACGCATTCGGCGGGCGCGACCACACCACCGTGATGCACGCGGTGAAAACCATCGCCAAGCTGCGGCAAGACGAGCCTGAATTGAAGCAGGATTATGAGAAGTTGTTGATTGTGATACAGCATTAGGTTGAGAAAAAAGGAAAGCCATGAGATTGAAAAATATATTGATAATTGCAATAGGTTTGCTATTTACTTCACCAATATATGCAAAACAGAAAGAGAAAATTCCCGATTTTTCAGGGGAATGGGAATCTATTGCAGATTTTTGTTCATTCCGAGCCTACCATTCCTATAAATTAAAACAAAAAAAAGATACTGTTACAGGATATTTTAATGCTGGTGCTTCTAAGGGGCAAGGAGGCGATTGGGGGCGGGTTAAAGGCAAAATTCGGCATGGTAAATTATTCATAAGAGAATGCAGCACAAGCGGGACTAATGATATTTATGCTTGCCCGAAATATAGCCCTGCTTTTAATTTTCTGGTAAAAAAAGGAACGATTTTGTTAAGGTATGATAATGAAAAATATTCGGTCTTAACAAAAGAGGAGGAGGAAAAATTCAAAGATGTTCCATATATACTTTACAAAAAATATAAAAAAAATTATATGCCTCCAGTTCAAAAGATGAACTGTGACGAATAATTTTTGTTTAGATAGACTCGAAATATCCTTATTGTGGAGTAAATTTTAAATGGCTACAAATAATTTAATTTCAGAAAACAAATTTTATACGATTGCTTATTTTGCTTTTGCTGCATAAGTAAAAAAGGAAAAACGATGAAACTGAAAAATATATTGATAGTTGTAATGAGTTTGCTATTTACTTCGCAGATATATGCGAAACAGAAAGAGAAAATACCTGACTTTTCAGGACGTTGGGCGTTGACTGAATTGCTTTGTGAACGCGACTTATATATGGTTACAAATTATGTCTTTAAACAAAAAGGTAATAAGGTATGGGGTACTTACGATGGAGGAGCATCCGCAGGAAAAGGTTTAGATGAGGGACGAATTAAAGGGATAATTAAAGAAAATAGGTTATTCATTCAAGAATGCAGCATATTAGATGAAGATAAAAATCGGCTGAATAAATGTTCAGAATATTCTGGACCGCATTATTACTTTGTAAAAGATAAAAATGTATTAAAACGATATTCTATTAGTTATATAAAATATGAAAATTATTATCAGCAGGAGAGGCGTGAAAATCCTGATATTTTTTATGAAGATAGAAAAAATAAACCAATTCCCATCAAAAAAATTGGTAACTGTTAATCATTTTATTTAATTTTTTTAAGGAGTAATTATGACAGTAAAAAAATCGCACGAAATTTCAGATAATGAGTTATTTGCTATTACTTATTTTGCTGTAGGCGCAGCATCGGAGGCAAAAACAAGAGCATATAAGCTCTCTCTTGCAGGTAACGAGATAAAAGACAGTAATGGAAATATTGTTAGGTTGGAACCTAGTTACAATAGCGGCTACTCTTTTAGCATGATGCAAAATGATTTAGGACAAAGAAAACATACTGCGCCCTATTTAATCCATGCAACGCAAAGATGGGCGTTAAACTACCAGCCCAATTTGGCTTTTGAGAACAAAGAAATTGATTCATTTATCAATAAAATAGCTAGAACGGGTAGTGAGATTAGAAAAGATGGGAAAGCACCATTGCCCGCAAAAATTAAACCTGCAGTAAATGCTTTTTTGGCTTCTGATGAAGGTATTGCCTTTACACATAGCTACGATGTAAAGCAAATTGCGAGAATTAAAAAAATGATGCTTGACCCGCTGCGCGAAACCTCTCTTTATCAAAACAGCAGTTATGAAGATAAAGTTCGCTTAATAACTGTGTCTGCTAAATTATTTAATCAAGGAGAAGGGTACGGGAAAGCATTACTAAAGGATATTAAGCATAATGTGTATCAAAATTTGGATGCCGTTTATTCTAAAATAGATTCGTTTCTCTCTACAAAAGGGAATAACGATGTCCTAGAAACAGGACGTAAACATGCACTTAGTGGGGCAGAAGTGATTATCGCTTTAAATGCAGCCAGTCCCAATAACCCATTGCGGCAAAAATGGGAACATATCCTTGAAAATCCTTTACAGCCGCCTTCGCAACGCAAGGGGCCAGAGCGCAAAGATTATGATGAAATTATCTCGCTCTTTTTTCATTCAGATCGTGCGATTAAAGCCATTCAAGAAAACGATAAGGAAACTCAGTCTCATAGTTTTAATTCTGATGAGCAGGCTGTTCAAACAGCAAGCAATCGTTCCAAACCACATCCTATTTGGGCGCAGCTGCAAGAGCAGGCAGCACGGTATCGCCATGCCTCGGAAGTGATGAATTCTGGCAATCAAGCTGAGATAGAGAGAGTTATCAATGAGTTTGCCAGCAATCCTGCGGCGCAGCAAAGATTTGTGCAGGCAGAACAAAGAGTGGCAGAGGAATATGCAGCAAGAGAAAAACAGCAGGCGGAACAAGAAAGACAAAGGCAAGAGACGATGGATAATGAGCCTACGCGCCATGTTGCCATGATAAGAAGATAGGAGTTTGGCTTATGAATAGTTATGACGATTATGATGAATCGTATGCCGCGATTGCAGATGATTATGATGAAGAAATGGATATTTATGCTGCTCAGCAAATGATGGATAGCGTTAGCAGGTTAGTTGATGATGCTGCAATTTTGCTGGCGAATTTTCAGCAGCGAAGTGAGGAAGTGGCTAAGGCGTTTCAACAGAATTTACACAGCGCAGTAGATTGGCAGGAGCAATCTATTTCTACTTTTATTAAAAATGAGTTATCGGGTGCAATTGGTTCATATATAAAAAGGTTGGAAGAGTCCAAAGAATCTCTTGCTCGTGCGGCAAATCAAGCGGAGCAGCAGGTAACGCAACTTAAATCAGATACTAAAAAGTTTGTTTTCAAAATGTATTTATTGGCGAGTTTGGGATTGGTCTTTTTTGTGATAGGCGGTAGCGTGTTGTCTTATTACTATACGCAGGTAATTTCACAAAATAAGGTGGGGGCGGATACTGCTCGCTTAATTGCTCAGTCTGATATTGTGCGATGTGGTAGTGATAAGTTATGTGCCAAAGTGAGAAAAGGAAAGCAAGATGAATATATGGAAATCAATAAAAAATAGAATATTCTAATTTTCTTTATGGATTTACATTTTGTTTTTTTCATTTCTCTATGCAAAACTACCGCCAAAAACTCAAACCGCTCATCATCATCGCCATCATCATGCTGATTTTTTCCGCGCTAGACGGCAAAATCACCCGCGAAGAATGGTACAGCTTCGGCGTGATTTGCCTGCTGGTGATCCCTTTTTGGACGATGTGGGACATCAACACCCGCAACGCAGGCAAATTCAGGCTGCCGCTTTATGCGCTGGGCACATTCATCGGCATCTTCGGCGCAAACTATATGCTGCGCGAACACAATATAGACAGTTTATTGATTAGCCCGCTGTTGTATAGCGCCGTGTTCACATGGCTGCAAAGCCTAGCCGATAAGCATCAGCCGCCCGAATAGGCAGCCTGAAAACCGCATTCCCAATCTCTCTAAACACCACCAACACAAAGGAAACCCCACCATGTTAATCCTACAAACCGAGCGCGACGCGCTGCTCAAACCCCTGCAAACCGCCACTGGTATCGTGGAACGCAAGCACACGTTGCCGATTCTTGCCAACGTGTTGCTGGAAAGCAAAGGCGGCAAAGTGCACATTCTCGCCACCGATTTGGAAATCCAAATCCACACCCAAGGCGCCGACAACGACAAAGGCGATTTCCAGCTCACCACCAACGCCAAAAAACTGCAAGACATCCTGCGTGCGCTGCCTGAAAGCGCCAATGTGCAATTGGATTTAGACGAACACAAGCTCACGCTCAAAGCCGGCAAATCGCGCTTTAATCTGCAAACCCTGCCGTCCGCCGATTTCCCCACCATGAACATCGGCGAAACCACCCACACCCAATTTTCCCTGCCGCAAGAAACGCTGAAACACATGATTAGCCAAGTGCAATACAGCATGGCGGTGCAAGATATTCGCTATTATCTCAATGGTTTGCTGATGCAAGTGGAAGGCAACCAGCTGCGCCTTGTCGCCACCGATGGGCATCGCCTTGCCTACGCCAGCACCACCATCGAAGCCGAGTTGGCAAAACAAGATGTGATTTTGCCGCGCAAAACCGTGCTGGAATTGGTGAAACTGCTCAACCAGCCCAAAGAAGCCATCCAAATTGAGCTGTTGGACAACCAAGTGCGCTTCCAATGCGGCGACACCACCATCGTGAGCAAAGTAATCGACGGCAAATTCCCCGATTACAACCGCGTGATTCCGCTGGATAACGACAAAATTTTCGTTATCAACCGCGCCACGCTCTTGGGCGCGCTGGAACGCTCTGCCATTTTGGCAAACGAAAAATTCCGTGGCGTGCGCCTGCAACTTGCCGCAGGCAGCCTGAAAATAACGTGTAGCAACAGCGAGCAAGAAGAAGCCAGCGAAGAGCTGGAAATCGCCTACGCGGGTGAAGGCTTGGAAATCGGCTTTAACATCCAATTCTTGATGGATGTGCTGCGCAGCACCAGCAGCGACGACATTCAAATCGCCTTTGGCGATGCCAACCGCTCCACCTTGTTCACCATTCCCAATCATCCCGATTTCAAATACATCGTGATGCCGATGCGCATTTAATCGCGCCACGGCTTTTCAGGCTGCCTTATCGCTAAAACGGTAGGCAGCCTGAAAACCTTTGCGGCAAGGTTTCAGGCTGCCTTTGCCGTCATCCATCCCAACGAAAGCAAACCATGATCACGCACCTAACTGGCAAACTCGCCGAAAAACACCCCCCGCAAATCACCATAGATGTAAACGGCGTGGGCTACGAGCTGGAAGTTTCCATGCAAACCTTTTACCAGCTGCCGAGCATCGGCGACAGCATCCACATCCACACCCAGCTTATCATCCGCGAAGACGCGCATTTGCTGTTTGGCTTTGCCGATAAAACCGAGCGCGCCACCTTTCGCCAGCTGGTGAAAGTGAGCGGCATTGGCGCAAAAACCGCGCTGGGCATCCTATCCGCGCTCAACGCCGATGAACTCGCCCTTGCCATCGCGCAAGAAGACATCAAACGCCTTTCCGCCGCGCCAGGCATTGGCAAAAAAACCGCCGAGCGCATGATTTTGGAACTGCGCGGCAAGCTCGCCCCAGCCGAGAGCGCCGCAGGCTTATTCGCCCCCACTGCCGCCGATGCCAGCGAAGACATCATCAGCACGCTGCTGGCGCTGGGCTACAACGAACGCGAAGCCCGCGCCGCCGTTAAAGGCATTGCCGCCGATGTGGACGTGAGCGAAGGCGTACGCTTGGCGTTGAAGAATTTGATGAAATAGTTTCAGGCTGCCTAAGCGCAATGGTTAAAGGCAGCCTGAAAACGGGTTGGCATGGCGCCCAATAATCTGTTTGACGGGATAACGCGATTCAGGCTGCCTTTGGGCGAATCCAACAGAAAATTAGGCAGCCTGAAACACACTATTTCGTTCACAAACAGCAAGCGCATCAACGCCGTGCGCACCATACGTCACGCCATTGGGCGATGTGTTCCACCAATCAATCGCGCCCCACTTTCAGGCTGCCCATTGCCAACCAAAGGCAGCCTTAAAACCCCATTCCAGCCCGTTTCAGGCTGCCTTTTAACGTATAATTACGCACTTTACCCCCCATGCAAAGGAAGAACCCATGAGCCAAAACCACACCATTCTCCAAACCCTGCCCATCGGACAAAAAGTCGGCATCGCATTCTCCGGCGGGCTGGACACATCCGCCGCGCTGTTGTGGATGAAACTCAAAGGCGCCAACCCCTACGCCTACACCGCCAATCTCGGCCAGCCCGACGAAGACGACTACAACGCCATCCCCGCCAAAGCCAAGCAATACGGCGCCGAAGCCGCCCGCCTGATTGACTGCCGCGCCCAGCTCGCGCAAGAAGGCATCGCCGCCATCCAATGCGGCGCGTTCCACGTTTCCACCGGCGGCGTGCCCTATTTCAACACCACCCCGCTCGGCCGCGCCGTGACCGGCACCATGCTCGTTTCCGCCATGAAAGAAGACGATGTAAACATCTGGGGCGACGGCAGCACCTACAAAGGCAATGACATCGAACGTTTCTACCGCTACGGCCTCTTGACCAATCCCGCGCTGAAAATCTACAAACCCTGGCTGGACCAGCAGTTTATCGACGAACTCGGTGGGCGCGAAGAAATGTCCAAATTCCTGATTGCCAACGGCTTTGATTACAAAATGTCGGTGGAAAAAGCCTATTCCACCGATTCCAATATGCTCGGCGCCACGCACGAAGCCAAAGATTTGGAGTTTTTAAATTCGGGCATCAAAATCGTCAAACCGATTATGGGCGTAGCGTTTTGGGACGAAAACATTGAAATCAAGCCCGAAACCGTGTCCGTGCGCTTTGAAGAAGGCGTGCCCGTCGCGCTCAACGGCAAAACCTTTGCCAGCGCGGTGGAACTCTTTTTGGCAGCCAACCAAATCGGCGGGCGGCATGGCTTAGGCATGAGCGACCAAATTGAAAACCGCATCATTGAAGCCAAATCGCGCGGCATCTACGAAGCCCCCGCCATGGCATTGTTCCACATCGCCTACGAGCGTTTGGTAACCGGCATCCACAACGAAGACACCCTTGAACAATACCGCATCAACGGCTTGCGCTTGGGCAGACTGCTGTACCAAGGCCGCTGGTTTGACAGCCAAGCGCTGATGCTGCGCGAAACCGCCCAACGCTGGGTTGCCCGCGCCATCACCGGCGAAGTAACGCTGGAACTGCGCCGCGGCAACGACTACTCGATTCTCAACACCGAATCGCCCAATCTCACCTACCAGCCCGAGCGCCTGAGCATGGAAAAAGTGGAAAACGCCGCCTTCACCCCGCTGGATCGCATCGGTCAGCTCACCATGCGCAACTTGGATATTTCCGACACCCGCGCCAAGCTGGGGGTTTACGCCCAAGCGGGATTGGTGCAACTCGGCGAAGGCGCGGTGATTCCGAAGTTGGATAGTAAATAAGGCAAACGTTGGGGCAGCCTGAAAAGTAGAAAACGGTTTTAGCTTCGCAATTTTATTCCGCTACGCAGGCTGCCTTATTTTTCAGGCTGCCTGATCTGTTTACACGATAGGCAGCCAGAAAATATATTTGCACAAGATGAGAGATTGCTTGCTGCGAAGTTGCCCGTGAAGTTAAAAGCATCCCTGTTTGCTGGATGATTGGCGCAACAATGCCGCTGCGTGGTCTGCGCATGAGTTGCTATCCGCCTAATCATCCCAATAACCAATAGGCAGCCTGAAAAAGATATTTTGTTTTTTCAGGCTGCCTTTGCTTCAACCGCATCGTTATCACCGCGCCACACATCGCCACCCAACACAAAAGCAGCCTGAAAACCATTTCTCGTTTTCAGGCTGCCTTGTTGATTTCGGGGGAATAAATAAAAGCGGGTGATGGGAATCGAACCCACGTCAGTAGCTTGGGAAGCTACTGTCTTACCATTAGACGACACCCGCGAAAGCGACGGATTATACTGCGTTTTAGGCAGCCTGAAAATGGGAATTAGGCTACAATTCAGCATTTCTTAGCCACGGTGCTGCCGTCATGCGACGTTTTGCTGCTTCCATTTTGCTTGCCCTGCCTATTCTTGCCTTTTTGGGTGTGATGGTGGCTGCGCCGTTGGCGGCGATGCTAGGCTATCAAGACGCGGCGCCGCTGTGGAGCGAGATGCTGGGCGATGCCTATTATCAAAAGCGCATTATCTGGACGATTTTTCAGGCTGTCGCCACGGTTTTACTCACCACCTTGCTTGGCGTGCCGATTGCGTGGGCACTGGCGCGCTTGCAGTTTACAGGGCGCAGGCTGGTGTTGCAGCTGCTGATGCTGCCGTTTATTTTGCCTACTTTGGTGGCAGGCATGGGCGTGCTGGCGCTGTTTGGAGAGCATGGCGCGTTGTGGCGCGGATGGGCGGATACGGCGGCGTTGCTGTTGTATGGCAATGTGTTTTTCAATTTGCCCGTGATGATTCGTGCGGCGTATCAGGGCTTGCTGGCGGTGCCGGCCAATCGCTTGGCGGCGGCGCAAACGCTGGGCGCGAACGCGTGGCAACGATTTTGGCGCGTGGAATTGCCCGTGCTGAAAACATGGCTGGCAGGCGGCGCGTGTTTGGTGTTTTTGTATTGTTTTTCGGGCTTTGGACTGGCGTTGCTGCTGGGTGGGCAGCAGTTTGCCACGGTGGAAGTGGAAGTTTATCAACTGATTGCGTATGAGCTGGACATGGCGCACGCGGCGGTATTGGTGTGGCTGGTGTTGGGCGTAACCGCGCTGGCGGGGCTGTTGTACGCATGGGTTAGCCGCCGCGCCGATGCCGCCGAAGTGCGGATAAGGCAGCCTGAAAAGCCGAAAACGTGGGCGGAACGTGCGTTGCTGGTGTTTGCCTTGTTCACGCTTGCCGCGTGCTGCGCGCTGCCCCTGCTGGCGATTGCGTTTCAGGCTGCCCAAGCGGGTGCGGCGTGGCGCGTGTTGTGGGATGGCGACACGCTGGCGGCGTTGTGGAACACGGCGCGGTTTTCAGGCGGCGCGGTGTTGGGCGCGGCGGTGTTGGGCGCGTTGCACGCGGCGGCGGCGCGGCAATGGGCGGCGATTCGTGCGCTCACGTTTTTGCCGTTTATGGTGTCGCCCGTGTGCTTGTCGTTTGGCGTGTTGCTGCTGTATCCCGCTTGGTCGGCGAGCTTGCCGATGCTGATTGCGCTGTATGCCTTGCTGGCTTATCCCTTTGTTACCAAAGATATTTTATCCGCTTGGGACGCGCTGCCCGCCAACTACACCGCCGCCGCGCGGGTGGCGGGTGCAAGCCGTTTTCAGGCTGCCTATGCGGTTACGCTGCCCCTGCTGCTGCCCGCCCTGCGCCGTGGCCTAACGCTTGCTGCCGCCACTTGCATCGGCGAATTTGCCGCTACGCTGTTTCTGTCGCGCCCCGAATGGACAACGCTCACCACGCTGATTTACCGCTATCTGGGCAAAGTCGGCGTAGCCAACCACGACAAAGCCCTTGTGCTGACCGCCGTGCTGATGGGCGCGAGCTTGCTGGTGTTTGTTTTGCTGGATGCGGGTGAGCGGCAGCCTGAAAAATCGTAGCCATCCCTTTAATAACCGCCGCCATGTTGTGCAACCAAGATGGCAGCCTGAAAATCATCGTATAAGAAAGTTCCCCATGACCGCCCCCATGTACACCCTGCTGCTGCTCACGCTCATCATCGCCAATTTCCCCTTTCTCACCCAGCGCGGCTTGGGCATCATCCCGCTCAAACGCAAAACCATTTGGCACCATCTTGCCGAGCTGGCGCTGGGGTTTATCGGCATCGCAGCCATTGCGTATGTGTTGGAAAGCCGCTCAGGCAGCGTACATCGCCAAGATTGGGAGTTCTACGCCACCGTGGTGTGTTTGTATTTGGTTGCGGCGTTTCCCGCGTTTGTGTGGCGCTATTTTTGGCATGGGCGCAATCGGGAATAGCGCAAAGGCAGTCTGAAAATACCAAACACGTTTTGCTTTGCCGCAGAACGTGTTTGGTTTTTTCAGGCTGCCTATGGACTGGTGGGCTATTCTTCCAAATCGGCAAACTCGGGATGCCGCGCCAAATAGTGAATGGTAAACGAGCATTCGGTGCGCACTTTCACGCGCTGGCGTTGTGCTTCGGTTAAAGCGGCGTGCACCAAATCCGCAGCAAGGGCGCGCCCTTGCGGTGTGGATGGCGCTTCGGTGTGTTCAAATAGCCAAACACCATTTTCCAGCGGACGATAGGCAACATAGGCGGTTTCGCCGTTTTCGCTGTATTCAAAACGATGTCGGTCGGGGTGGTGGGTGATGGTTCGGGGCATGGATTTTCCTTTGCAGAAATGCAGAAACTCGTTTTCAGGCTGCCTTTGGGCGGGCGCGGGCGATAAAAAAATCTCTACAACGTGGATTGTAGAGATTTTGGTGAAACCCTTATTTCAATTTGGTTTCTTTGTAGATAACGTGTTTGCGGGCAACGGGATCAAATTTTTTGATTTCCAATTTGCCAGGCATAGTACGTTTGTTTTTGGTAGTGGTGTAGAAATGACCTGTACCAGCAGAAGATTCTAGTTTGATTTTATCGCGCATGATTCATTCCTTGATTAGATGGCTTCGCCGCGGGCGCGCAAATCAGCCAAAACAGCGTCGATGCCGTTTTTGTCGATGGTGCGCAATGCTGCGTTGGTTACTCGGATGCGAATCCAACGGTTTTCGCTCTCTACCCAAAAACGACGTGATTGCAAGTTAGGCAAAAAACGACGTTTGGTTTTGTTGTTGGCGTGTGATACGTTGTTGCCAGACATTGGACGTTTGCCCGTTACTTTGCAAACTTTTGCCATGATGGGTCTCCAAACTGTGATTTTAAAAATGGTGGAATTGGTTTATGGGGTAAACCGCTAATTTGGGCAATCTTTACAGTGGGTTATCTACATTTTGTGTGTGGACTGCCCGTTCAATTATTGCGTGTAGCAAATAAGATTTGCCTGAAAAATGGGCGATTATACTGGGTTTGTTGTTGTATTGCAAAGGATTTATGGGTGGTGGCGGGGCTTAATCGGTGTTTTGCCATGTGGGATAGGGGTGGGTGCTGAGGTAGGCGTTGGTGTAGCGCCCGTCGCTGGTGATTTCTTTGCCGAGCCAATCGGGGCGGGGGTAGGCGGTGGTTTCACTGGGTAGTTCTAGTTCGGCGAGGATGAGTGGGGCGTTGTCGCCGAGAAATTCGTCGATTTCAAAACGATGCCCATCATATTCAATAACGTAGCGGTTTTTTTCTACTTTGAAGGGGCAGAGGGTGGCGAGCATTTGTTGGGCTTCGGCAAGCGGGATGGGGTATTCGTATTCGCTGCGCGTGGTGTCGCTGATGTAGCCTTTGATAGTGAGCCATGCCTGCTCGCCGATGATGCGCACGCGGATGCTGCATTCTTTGGCAACGGTGAGATAGCCTTGGTGTAGGCGTTGCGGGGTGGTGGCGTGTTGTCGCCATGTGTCGTTGGCGAGCAGGAAGCGGCGTTCTATTTCTAGGTTGGGGGTCATGGGGATACCTTTGGGGTGGAATGGGCAGCCTGAAAACGAGCAAAGCGAGTTTCAGCGAAGCTAAAATGGGGCTGGCGGTTAAAAGGGTTTGAACAGCACGAGATACAGCGCGGCGAGCAGGGCGAACACGGGCAGTTCGTTAAAAACGCGATACCATTTGTGGGAATAGGTGTTTTGCTGGGCGACAAATTGGCGCAGCAGCGCGCCGCACCAGAGATGATAGCCTGCGAGCAGCAGTCCGATGGCGATTTTGCCGTTTATCCAGCCTGAAAAGCCGATTTGGGTGATGGGCATCAGTAGCCCGCAGCTAATTGCGCCGATGCCCCATGGGGTCATGAATTTGTAGAGCTTTTGCGCCATGATGATGAGACGGTCATATTCGGGGGATTGCGGCGCAGTCATGGCGAGATTGACGTAAATGCGCGGCAGGTAAAACAGCCCTGCGAACCATGAGATGATGAAAAAGATGTGGAAAAATTTGAGCCAGAGATACATTTTCAGGCTGCCTTTGGCGGTGCGAAAAAGTTGAAATTGTACGCGAAAGGCAGCCTGAAAAGCCAGTTTTCGCGTTTTCAGGCTGCCTTGTTTGCTATTCAAGGCAGCCTGAAAATTTGCTTGCCGCGCCAATCAAGAAGCGTTTAGGCAGCCTGAAAACGGTATCGGGGCGTTTCAGGCTGCCTTTGTTTACGCGGGCTTATTTTTGTTGACGATAAATCACGCCTTTTGCCCACAAGGCGATGCCCACCAACAGCGCAGGCAGCATCAGCACGGTGGCGACAATTTTGAAATCCCAACCCCAGTTCAAAAACCATGCGCCCACAAAGGCGGAAACGAATGCGCCGATGCGTCCGATGCCGTGCATCCAGCCGTTGCCCGTGGCGCGGGCTTTGAGCGGGAAGAACATACTGGATAGCGCGTTCATGCCTGTGCCGCCACCGTTGAGCGACACGCCGAGCAAAAAGGCGAGCAAGCACATCAGCGCGTAGCTGCCCATCACGCCGCTTAATCCGAGTAACACCAATGCGCCCGATGTGTACCAAATAGACATGGTTTTATCGGCATCAAATCTATCCATCAGCCAGCCCACGGCAATTGAGCCCAATGGTCCGCCCAGTTGGAACATGGCGGAGATGATGCTGGCTTGTTCGGCAGTCATGCCGCTTTCTTTAATCATGGTGGGCATCCAACTGCCGAGCAGGTACACCAAGAATAGGTGCGAAAAATAGGCGAACCACAGCAAAAAACTGCCTGTGCGGTAGTGCGCGTTGAGCACGGTTTGCACGGGCGTTTCGCTGCTTTGCGCGGCTTCGGCTTGGCTGAGCTGTTTGTGGTTGGGCAGCACGAAAACGCTGTGTTCGGTGGTGCTGTTGGGTACACAGCGTTCCACTAGGGCGCGGATTTGCGCTTTGTCGCCGCGCTTGTGAATCAGAAAACCGATGCTTTCAGGCAGCCTGAAAAACATAATCACGCTTAAAATCAACGGTGTAATGCCGCCAACGTAAAACACGCTGTGCCAGCCGTAATGCGGAATCAGCCATGCCGCCAAAAAGCCGCCGCCTGCCGCGCCCACGGTGAACCCTGCGAATACCACGGTAATCAAAAACGCGCGTTTGCGAGCGGGGGAGAACTCGGTTACCAGCGTGGCGGCGTTGGGCATGATGCCGCCCATGGCGCAGCCTGCGATAAAGCGAAACACCACCATGTGCCAAATATCGCTGGCGTGGGCAACCAGCAGCGTGGCACAGCCAAAGCACAACACGTTGCACAGCAGTACTTTGCGCCGCCCAAATTTGTCGGCGAGCGGGCCGGTAATCATTGCACCCATCGCCAAGCCCGCCAACGCCGCGCTGAGCACGGGGGCGAGCGCGTTGTTGGAAAGCTGCCAATCGGCTTTGATATAGGGGGCAACAAAACCCATGATGGCAACGTCAAAGCCATCGGCAACCACAATAAAAAAACACAAAGCAATGATGAGTTTTTGATAGGCGCTGATGGGATTGCGATCCAGCAATTGGCGAATGTTGATTTCTGGCGATGGGGTTTGATTGTGAGACTGCGGCATGAGAAAACCTTGTTAATTTGCGTTAAGCGGAATGTATCAAATTTTGGCGCGGCACTTGGGATTGTTTTGGTCTATGGATTAGGACTGCGGGTTATTTGGCAGCCTGAAAACGGGGTTTGGCGTAGTTGGAACAAGATGGCGAATGGGTTTCAGGCTGCCGTTTGGGGGAAATGGGTTGGCAATGTTTTGCTGATGGCATTGGGTATTTCAGTTTTCAGGCTGCCTTTGGCAGGGTAGGGCGCATTGATGCAGCCTGAAAACGAATATAGCGAATTTCAGCGAAGCCCAAACCCATTTGCTCACCTGCGCCATGCTCACTTCGCCCGCTTGTCTTCAATATGCACCACGCGCAAATCATCCGCATCCGCCGCGCGGCAAGAGCGCCCCAGCAAACCAATTGGCAAATCGTTGTCGTCGTCGCCTTCATCGGGGAACACGAAATTCAAAATATCGGGATGATGGCAAGTAACCACCCAGCCCTTATCGTCCAACAGCGTAACCACATTAAAATCTGCCGAAGATGTGCCCACGCGCACCGCGCCGAATTCGCGCAGCAACGCCGTTGCCTGCGCCGCCAAATCCGTTTCAGGCTGCATCAGAATCACGCACGTTCCCTGTTCAAACAACACCCACGATTTATCATCATCCCGAATGCAACCACGCCATGCGGCGATGTAGTCTTGCGTTGTGTGTTCCATTTTTGTTCCTTATATTTTTGTTCCTTATAACTGAGCGACTTGCCGCAACACTTCGGGCGTTGTCGTTTCCAAACCAAAATATTCCAAATAAGCAGGAATCTGCTCAAACAGCATATCCGTTGCCACCTGAATGGTGCAGCCTTTCGCCTGCGCCGCCGCTAAAAACGGCGTAATCGGGCGGCTCAACACCACTTCGCCCACAAAAGCATCGGGGCGAATTTGCGCCACATCCAACGGCAGCGCATCGCCGTCATACATTCCCAAAGACGACGCATTCGCCACCAAATCAAAACCTTGCGGGTCGTTGCTGCCTGTTTCCACCGTTAAACTGGGGTAATGCTGGCGCAACCGCGCCGCCAAGGCTTCTGCCTGCGCGGTGTTGGGGTCAAACAATGCCAATCGCGCCACGCCAGCCGCCGCCAAGCTCGCGGCTATCGCGCTGCCCACGCCGCCCGCGCCCGCAATCAAAGCCGATTTGCCCTGTGGCGCAAACCCCTTGCGCACCATGCCGCGCACAAAGCCTTCGCCGTCAAACATATCGCCTTGCAGCCTGCCATCCGCGCCACGACGCACGGCATTGCACGCGCCCGCAATCTGCGCGGTGGGCGAAAGCTCGTCCAGCAAGCCAACTGTGGTTACTTTATGCGGCATGGTAATCAATGCGCCCAGCGTGTTTTCGTTGCGGAACACGACGCGCAGAAAATCGGCGTAGTTATCCGCTTGGCAAGCAAACGGCACCACCACCGCGTTGATGCCGCGCGATTGGAAATAAGGGTTGTAAATCATCGGCGATTTGAAGGTGTGCGTGGGGTAGCCGATGTGGGCGATGATTTGGGTTAAACCGTTGATCATGTGGATTTCCTTTGTGTTGATAGGATGGTTTTTGCCATGAACGCGCGTCTTGCCGCGCACCACGCTTGGCGGCGCTGGAATATCCGCCGTAGGCAGCCTGAAAACGGCATTCGCGCGAGCAAAACCGTTTTCAGGCTGCCTTTTGCCGCGCCACAAACTGCAACGCCGCCTGATAGCCAAACGTGCCCAACCCCACAATCACGCCTGTTGCCTTGTCCGACAAATACGAATGATGGCGGAACGCTTCGCGCGCGTGCACATTAGAAATATGCACTTCCACAAACGGAATGCCTACGCCTGCAAGCGCATCCCGAATCGCCACGCTGGTGTGAGTAAACGCGCCTGCGTTGATGATAATCCAGTCGGTGTTGCCGCGCGCCGCTTGGATGGTGTCCACAATCGCGCCCTCGTGGTTGCTTTGAAAATGGCGGATGCCCACGCCCAGCGCGGCGGCAGTTTTGTCCAAAGCAGCGGAAACGTCTGCCAACGTTTCTGCGCCGTAAATATGCGGCTCGCGCGTGCCCAGCAGATTTAGGTTCACGCCGTTAATCACCAAAACATTCATGCTTTTTCCTTTCACAAATTGCGTTAAAACAAGTAAAGCAGCAGGATTATAGCCGCTTGCTGGCAACATTTCGCCCAAGGCAGCCTGAAAGCGCGGCAAGCAAAACGATAACGCTAACGATGGATGCGAAATTGGCAAAATAAAATGCTTTTGGGCGAAATTGCGCGATTTTGTATCGCCCGCGCGGCAAAGAAATGCGGCGAGCCATAAAAAACAACTTAGGCAGCCTGAAACGCGGTGGGCATGGAAATCAGTAAACCCGTTTTAGCTTCGCAGAAACTCGCTTCGCTCATTTTCAGGCTGCCTAAACCAATTTAACGCATCGTCCACCCAACTTAACATCGCACGCAGGTATCATCCGCACTAGCATTTTCAATCTAAATTCAACCCCTTATCCACAAGGAAAAAACCATGAAACGCTCCGCACTACTTGCATCCACCGCCGCTTTGCTATTGAGTGCTGGTGTCGCCGTTGCCGCTGGCGAAGCCGCGAAGAAACAGCCCAAGGACGATATGCCGCCGCCCGCGCATGGCGATAAAAACCAAGACAATCGCCCACACAAAGCCAAAGGCGACAAATGGGCGCAACGCGGCGGCCTGCCACGCGGCTTTGAGCAATTGGATTTAAGCGAAGAGCAAAAAGCCAAAATCCGCAATATCATGGCGCAACACCGCGCACAGCAGCCTGAAAACCATGCCGACCGCCGCGCGCAATTCCAGCAAAAAATGATGCAACGCCAAAGCCAAGAGCAGCAGCTGATGAGCGGCAAAACGTTTGACGAACAAGCCGCGCGCAAGCTGATTGCCGAGCGCCAGCAAGAGCACGCCGAGCTAGAACGCCAACACGCCGAGCGCGAATTGCAAATGCTCCGTGTGCGCCACGAAGCCTTCCAAGTGCTCAACCCCGCGCAGCAGCAACAATACATCGCCCTGCAAAAACAGCAGCAACAACGCTTTGCCGAGCGCATGGCGCAACGCCGCCCGTAAGCATCAAAGCAATCCCACGCTAAAAGGCAGCCTGAAAACACGTTTCCCCCGTTTTCAGGCTGCCTTTTAAGCGCCAAGCAACAGCACAAATCATTCACACAATCTTCATACAATCTTTACAACCATCCCCTATAATCCCCCATTCTCAAATTTCAACCACAAGGGCAAGCCCATGAGCCATATCAGCAGCACCCAAACCATCCCCGAGCATACTCAAATTCCGCGCCATGTCGCCATTATTATGGATGGCAACGGGCGCTGGGCGAAAAAACGCTTTCTGCCGCGCGTGATGGGGCATAAAAAAGGGCTGGATGTGCTGGAAAACATCTGCCACATCTGTAACGACGCTGGCGTGCGCTATCTCACCGTGTTTGCCTTTTCCACCGAAAACTGGCGCCGCCCTGCCGACGAAGTGTCGTTTTTGATGGGATTATTTTTGGTGGCGCTGCAAAAAAAGGTTATCCAAATGAACGAAAAAGGCGTGCGGCTGAAAGTCATCGGCGACCGCAGCCGCTTCTCCGCCGAAATCCAGCAAAGCATTGTGGATGCCGAAGCGCTCACCGCGCAAAACACTGGCTTAACGCTCACCATCGCAGCCGATTACGGCGGACGCTGGGACATCCTACAAGCCGCCAACAGCCTGATTGCCGAAGGCAAAAGCCACATCAGCGAAGCCGATTTAGCCAGCCGCCTGATGCTCGCCGAAGCCCCCGAGCCCGATTTATTCATCCGCACGGGCGGCGAAACGCGCATCAGCAACTTTATGCTCTGGCAAATGGCGTATGCCGAATTTTATTTCACCCCTGTGCTGTGGCCCGATTTTAACGAAGCTGAGATGCGCCAAGCATTCGCTTCGTTCACGCAACGCGAACGCCGCTTCGGGCGCACATCCGAGCAATTGCCCAGCGAGCAACAGCGCCCCGAATAGCGCGGCAAAGGCAGCCTGAAAAGCCAAAACACGGTTTTCAGGCTGCCTTTGTGTTGATTGCGCTGCCTTGGGCATTTGTCTGCCAAAAACGTTTATCAAGTTTGTAAATTGGAATCTTTATGCCCGCCAAATCCCATTTGCAAAGTTTGGGCGCAAATGTCCGATTTACCGCTCGCCATTGTTGCGCCCGCGTTTTAAAGTTGAAAACCGCATCATTAGGCAGCCTGAAAAGCATTTAGTCCGTTTCAGGCTGCCTTTGCTTGCTGCGATGCTAATCCGAAACAGGTAAAATAATCGCCACCTTATCCCAGCCGTTTTAGCTTCGCAGAAATTCGCTTCGCTCGTTTTCAGGCTGCCGCAAACCATTCACCAATAAGAAAGAACATTATGCTCAAACAACGCATTCTCACTGCTCTCGTTCTCCTGCCATTGATGCTCGCCATGCTGTTTTGCGCGGGCGATGGTCTGTGGGCAAGTTTCACCGCGCTGATTGCCTTGCTCGCGCTGTGGGAATACAGCCGCCTAGCAGGGTTGAACAAGGCGCAGCAAACGCCGTATCTGGCTGGTACTGCCTTTTTTATGCTCACTGCTTATGCAGGCGGTTGGCAATTGCCGCCGTTTGTGTGGGCGCTGGTTTTTGCGTTTTGGCTGCTGGTGATGCCTGCTTGGCTCAATAAAAAATGGAAAGTCCAAGCCAACGCGCGTGGCATGGCAATCGGCTGGCTGCTGATGCTGCCGTTTTGGTTTGCCCTGCTGCAATTGCGCCCCAGCCCGCAAAACACAGGGCAATTGCTGGCGATTATGGTGCTGGTGTGGCTGGCGGATTCGGCGGCGTATTTTGTTGGGCGTGCCTTTGGCAAGCATAAGCTCGCCCCCGTGTTAAGCCCGAAAAAAAGCTGGGAAGGCGCGGCAGGCGGCTTAATCGCCGTGTGCGTGTATATGACCTTTGCCCGCAGCGCGGGCTGGCTGGGCTTTGAAGCATCTTGGTTTGCCACCATGCTGGTTGCCGTTATCCTCACCTTGGTAAGCATCGGCGGCGATTTGCTGGAAAGCTGGCTCAAACGCGCGGCAGGCATCAAAGACAGCAGTAATTTATTGCCTGGGCATGGCGGCGTGTTTGACCGCATGGATAGCTTGATTGCCGTGTTAAGCGTGTATGCTGCTGTGCAAGCGATGATGTAAAACTGGTTTTCAGGCTGCCTTGGGCAATGGTTTGAGGCAGCCTGAAAACGCAAATAGAGAGTTTAAAATGGAAAACACACTCAAAATCCACCGCACCTTTTTCCCGATTAAAACCGCAACTTTTCAATACTGCCCGCCAAGCGCCAACCAAGCCTATGCGGGTTGGAATTTTGATATAGACTGCGGCGAAAACATCAACCTCACGCCGCGTCATGCGCTTTATGGCTGCAAACCGCGCCTGTATGCCGAAGCAGACCCCGTTCCGCTGGCAAACCAACCTGACTTAACGGGCGTAACGCTGCATATCCCCGAAGCATGGAATGCCGAGCATAACGAGCCTTATTTCACGCTTTATGTTTACGAACATGGCGACCTGTTGGACGCTAAATTGAAATTTATTGAAAAACAAGGCAATGCCTACCGCATTCATTTTACCGCCCGCATTCCTGCCGGCAGCGTTTACAGCAGTGAAACAAAATTAACCATCGATACATGGATAGAGCGCTTGCCTGATTATGCGTAACCGCAATACCTGCGCGTTAAGACGTTCCCCAAAGGCAGCCTGAAACCCCGTTTTCAACCACGAAAGGACAACCTTATGCAACACAACCCATTAGGCGCAAGCGGCATCCAAGTAAGCAAAATCTGCCTTGGCACGATGACTTGGGGCGAGCAAAACACCGCCGATGAAGCCCATGCCCAGCTGGATTACGCCCTTGCCCACGGCGTGAACTTTATCGACACCGCCGAAATGTATCCCGTGCCGCCGTGCAAAGAAACCTACACCCGCACCGAGCAAATCATCGGCGCGTGGATAGCGGCGCGGGGCAAGCGCGATGATTTTGTGCTCGCCAGCAAAATCGCCGGCCCAACGGGCAACAACGCCAACGGGCTGGAACCCTATATCCGCAACGGCAACGATTTTTCCCGCGCGCAAATCTTTGAAGCCTGCGAAGCGAGCTTAAAGCGGCTCAACACCGATTATTTGGATTTGTACCAACTGCATTGGCCCGAACGCCAAGCCAATTATTTCGGCAAGCTGGGCATTGATAAACTGCCCGAAAGCGAATCGTTTACGCCGTTTGAAGAAATCATTGATGCCCTCAGCGAGCTGGTGAAACAAGGCAAAATCCGCGCCTATGGTTTATCCAACGAAACGCCGTGGGGCGCGATGCGCTACCTTGCCGCGCACGAAAGGCAGCCTGAAACCGCCCGCGTTGCCAGCATTCAAAACCCATACAGCCTGCTCAACCGCAGCTACGAAGTCGGTTTAAGCGAAATCTCGTTGCGCGAAAACTTGCCGCTGTTGGCGTATTCGCCGCTGGCATTTGGCGTGCTAACAGGCAAATACCGCCACGGCGCGATGCCCGCAGGCAGCCGCTTGGCGTTGTTTGAACGCTTTAAGCGGTACAGCAAACCGCAAGGCTTCGCGGCGGTGGAACGCTACGCCCAAATCGCCGATGAAGCAGGGTTGAGCCTGACCGCGCTGTCGCTGGCATTTGTGAACGACCGCCCGTTTATTGCCAGCAACATCATCGGCGCGACCACGCTGGAACAGCTTGCCGAAAACATCGCCAGCGCAGCCGTAACCCTGTCGCCCGACGTGTTGGAAGCGATTGACGCGGTGCACGCCGAAATCAGCAATCCTTGCCCGTAAACCGTTTTCAGGCTGCCTATTGCGCTACAAGGCAGCCTGAAAACAAATAAACAACCATCATTTCTGCAAAAAGGAATGAATATGACCCCAAAACTGTTTGTACTCGCCGCGCTGCTCGCCTTGCCCGCCTTCGCATCGGCAGGCAAAAGCCTGTATTTCGCCAGCCCCAGCGGCAATATTTTTTGCATGGGCGATTCGCGCCTTGAATTCGGCAACAACGGCGAATGGGGCGTTACCTGCGAGCTAAGCGGACACCGCAGCAACATCCAGCCGCCGCAAAAACGCCCGAGCGAAAACGAATGCCCGCTGGATTGGGGCGACAGTTTTTCGCTAGGGCAAACGGGGCGCGCAAAAATTGATTGCCGCGGCGACACCAACCGCATCGGCAATCCGCCTGTGTTGGCGTATGGCAAAACCATTCGCGGCAAGGGCTGGCAATGCACCAGCCAAACCGACGGCATGCGCTGCCAAAACCGCAGCAAGCACGGTTTTTGGCTCAACCGCACGCGCCAAACCTTGTTTTAAGCATTAACGTATCAACCGATTTTCAGGCTGCCCCAATCCAACGCCAAAGCGCAAAGGCAGCCTGAAAACCATATTTGCCCACATCACTCAAAGCAGCCTGAAAATGCTCACCCTCAGCCAAATCAACAAATCCTTCCAGCAAAAAACCACCGCCCGCAACATCAGTTTCAGCGTCAGCGCAGGCAGCATCACCGCCATCCTCGGCGCCAGCGGCAGCGGCAAATCCACGCTGCTCAACATCATCGCAGGGCTGGTAAAACCCGACAGCGGCGAAGTGTATATCAACGGCGAAGCGCAAAACGCCATCGCGCCCGAACGCCGCCACGTCGCCATGATGTTCCAAGATTTCGCCCTGCTGCCGCATCTCAACGTATGGCAAAACGCCGCCTTTGGGCTGCGAATGCGCGGGGTAAACAAAGCCGCCGCCCGCGAACAAGCGCAAGAGCTACTCAACGAAGTCGGCATGGGCAACATGGCAGAACGCCACATCAGCGCGTTATCAGGCGGCGAAAAACAGCGCGTTGCCCTCGCCCGCGCGTTGGCAGGCACGCCCAAAGTGCTGCTGCTGGACGAACCCTTTTCCAGCCTAGACACCACGCTGCGCAGCCAGTTGCAAAGCCAAACGCGCGAGCTGGTGCGCCGCCGCCAAATCCCCGCCGTGCTGGTAACGCACGACCCCGCCGAAGCCTGCTTTATGGCAGACAACATCGCCCTGCTGGCTAACGGCGAATTGCTGCAACACGATACGCCCGAAGCCATCCTGCGCCGCCCCGCCAACGCCCAAGCCGCGCGCCTGCTTGGCTGCCTCAACGTATCCGATGCCCATTACATCCCGCCCGAAGCCATCCACCTATCGCCCCACAGCGGCACAGCCTGCACGCTGCAACACAGTTTCAGGCTGCCTATTGGCTACCGCATTGAAGCCACCCACCCGCAATTTGGCGCGATTACTTTTTTCCACGACCACCCCGTGAGCGCCGATAACTGCCGCGTGGCGGTGGACGACAGCCGCGTGGTGGCGTTCGGCTGACGGCATTTTGCCCGCCCGTTTTCAGGCTGCCCGATCATCTGAGGCAGCCTGAAACCGTTTTAAAGCAATAAAATGCCAAAAATAATAAAATCCAAGCAAATTTTTAGAAAATAATGCACGGATGCGTAAAGTAATAAAATTAAGTTCTAATCGTTCTATGGCGCTATCTTGTCAAAGAATGTAAACAAAGCTATCCTACGCGCTTTACAAACGCTAACCAAAGAAGAACACCATGCCACGCCATCGCACAGACGACCTGCGCGTCAAACAAATCGACGAGCTTTTGCCCCCCATCGCCCATTTATACGAACTGCCCATTAGCGAACAAGCCTCCGAGCTGGTTGCCCAAACGCGCCAGCAAATCGCCAACATCCTGCACGGCAAAGACAACCGCCTGCTCGTGATTATCGGGCCTTGTTCCATCCACGACCCCAAAGCCGCGCTGGAATACGCGCAACGCCTGCTGCCCCTGCGGCAAAAATACGAAAAAGAATTGCTGATTGTGATGCGCGCCTATTTTGAAAAACCGCGCACCACCGTAGGCTGGAAAGGGCTGATTAACGACCCGCACCTCAACGGCACGCACGACATCAACTTCGGCTTGCGCCAAGCCCGCAAACTATTGTTGGAACTCAATAACCTCGGTATGCCCGCCTCCACCGAGTTCCTAGACATGATTACCCCGCAATACTACGCCGACCTCATCGCATGGGGCGCAATCGGCGCGCGCACCACCGAAAGCCAAATACACCGCGAGCTTGCCAGCGGCTTATCCTGCCCCGCCGGCTTTAAAAACGGCACCGACGGCAACCTGAAAATCGCCATCGACGCGCTCGGCGCGGCATCGCATCCGCACCATTTCCTATCGGTAACCAAAGCGGGGCATTCCGCCATCGTGCACACCACAGGCAACCCCGATTGCCATGTGATTTTGCGCGGGGGCAACGGCGCGCCCAATTACAGCAGCGAACACGTTAAAGCCGCCGCCGAGCAGCTTACCCAAGCGGGCTTGCCCGCCAAGCTGATGGTGGATTGCAGCCACGCCAACAGCCGCAAAGACTTCAAACGCCAAATTGAAGTCGCCCAAGACATCGCCACGCAAATCCAAAACGGCGAGCAAAACATCATGGGCGTGATGGTGGAAAGCCACTTGGTTGAAGGGCGACAAAACGACCCCATCGTTTACGGACAAAGCATCACTGATGCCTGCATCGGCTGGGAAGATACCGAAAAACTGTTGGCACTGCTGGCAGAAGCCAACCGCGTGCGCGTATAGCGCTTGCATAGCTGGGGCAGCCTGAAAAACATTGTGGGTATGGCGAAACAGTCGCGCCACACAGGCAAACTCAGCACATGGCGATAATCGCGTAAAATAAGGATTTTGCATTTTCAGGCTGCCTGAACGTGCAAAATCCTTTATTTGCGAGATACCCATGCCGATGCTTTGCCCCTGTCAATCATCCCAACCCTATGCCGACTGCTGCCAACCCTTCCACACGGGGCAAAGGCAGCCTGAAAACGCCGAACAGCTGATGCGCTCGCGCTACGCCGCCTACGCCTTGCAGCAGATTGATTACCTTGTCCGCACCACCGTGCCCGCGCAGCAGCCACTGTTAGACGTAAACGGCATCGCCCAATGGTCGCGCGAAGCACAATGGCTGGGGCTAACCGTGCATCAACACATCCCGCGCATCGGCAAACGCCACGCCCAAGTCGCCTTCACCGCACGCTTCGCCGAACACGGCAGCACGCACGAGCATCACGAGCTATCCACCTTCGTGCAGATAAACGGCGCATGGTATTTCATTGATCCCACCGTGCCGCTGCCAAGCATGAAATCACCGTGTATTTGTGGCAGCGGGGCGAAGTTTAAGGCGTGTTGCGGGCGACATATGAAATAACGCGCCCAAAACAAAAATCGGATTTCCCCACACAGGAGAAATCCGATTTTTTATTTTCAGGCTGCCTTAAACAGCCCAGTTGATTAACCCTTACGAGCAGCGGTTACTTCGGCAGCCACGTTAGCAGGTGCTTCGGCATATTTCGCAAACTCCATAGAGTAGGTAGCGCGACCTTGGGTGGCAGAACGCAAGTCGGTTGAGTAACCGAACATTTCAGCCAAAGGCACTTCGGCGCGTACTTTTTTGCCGCCAATGCCATCATCGTCCATGCCCAACACGATGCCGCGGCGACGGTTCAAATCGCCCATCACATCGCCCATGTACTCTTCGGGGGTTTCCACTTCAACCGCCATGATAGGCTCCAGCAACACAGGCGATGCTTTACGCATACCTTCTTTAAACGCTTGTGAAGCCGCCAATTCAAACGCCAGTTGTGAAGAGTCCACATCGTGGTAAGAACCGAATACCAAGCGGATGCGCACATCTACCACAGGGAAGCCTGCTACCACACCGTTTGGCAATGTGTCGCGGATACCTTTATCAACAGAAGGAATGAATTCGCGCGGAATTACACCACCTTTAATCTCGTCGATAAACTCGTAGCCTGCACCACCAGGTTCCATAGGCTCCATTTTGATCACAACGTGACCATATTGACCTTTACCACCTGATTGTTTGGCGTGTTTATATTCAGATTCCACTTCTTTGCGGATGGTTTCACGGTAAGCCACTTGGGGCGCACCGATGTTGGCTTCCACCGCAAATTCGCGTTTCATGCGGTCCACAATAATTTCCAAGTGCAATTCGCCCATACCAGAAATGATGGTTTGACCTGATTCTTCATCAGTACGCACGCGGAAAGATGGGTCTTCTTTTGCCAAACGGTTCAAAGCGATGCCCATTTTTTCTTGGTCGGCTTTGGTTTTTGGCTCAACGGCAACGTGGATAACAGGCTCAGGGAATTCCATGCGTTCCAAGATAATCGGCGCATCTTCGGCACACAAAGTCTCGCCTGTGGTAACGTCTTTCAAGCCGATGGCTGCGGCGATGTCGCCCGCGCGTACTTCTTCAATCTCATCGCGGTCGTTCGCGGTCATTTGCACCAAGCGACCAATGCGCTCGCGTGAACCTTTTACCGAGTTGATTACGGTATCGCCAGATTTCAAAACGCCTGAATACACGCGGATAAACGTTAAGTTACCTACATATTTGTCGTTCATCATTTTGAATGCCAATGCGGAGAATTTCTCTTCATCGCTGGCTTGGCGTGTGGCTTTGTCGCCGTTAGGCAATTCGCCTGCCACAGGTGGAATGTCGGTAGGCGCGGGCAGCAGTTCTACAACCGCGTCCAGCATACGTTGCACACCTTTGTTTTTAAAGGCAGACCCGCACAACATAGGTTGGATTTCGCCGTTCAAAGTGCGAGTACGCAATGCGCCAATGATTTCTTCTTCGGTCAGTTCTTCGCCGCCCAAGTATTTATCCATCAGCTCTTCGCTGGCTTCTGCGGCGGCTTCAATCATGTTTTGACGCCATTCTTCGGCAGTTGCTACCAAATCAGCAGGGATGTCGCCGTAAGTGAAGGTTACGCCTTTGTCTTCTTCGTTCCAAATGATGGCTTTCATTTTCAACAAATCAACCACGCCTTCAAATGCGTCTTCTGCGCCAACGGGGATAACGATGGGCACAGGGTTGGCACGCAAGCGCGTTTTCATTTGTTCTACCACGCGGAAGAAGTTGGCACCTTGACGGTCCATTTTGTTTACAAATGCCAAGCGTGGCACTTTGTATTTGTTGGCTTGACGCCATACGGTTTCAGACTGTGGTTGCACGCCGCCTACGGCACAGTAAACCATTACCGCGCCGTCCAATACACGCATAGAACGCTCTACTTCAACGGTAAAGTCTACGTGTCCTGGGGTGTCAATAATGTTGAAACGGTGCTCTGGGAACTGTTTTGCCATACCTTTCCAGTATGAAGTTACAGCAGCAGAGGTAATGGTGATACCGCGCTCTTGTTCTTGTTCCATCCAGTCGGTGGTGGCTGCGCCATCGTGCACTTCGCCCAATTTGTGGGTTAAGCCTGTGTAGAACAAAATACGTTCGGTGGTGGTGGTTTTGCCCGCGTCAATGTGGGCGGAAATACCGATATTGCGGTATAAGTTAATAGGGGTTTTACGAGCCATTTGATTATCCTCTCGGTATTAGAAACGGAAGTGAGAGAACGCTTTGTTGGCTTCTGCCATGCGGTGTACTTCTTCGCGTTTTTTCATTGCACCACCGCGACCTTCGGCTGCGTCAATCAATTCGCCAGCAAGGCGCAAATCCATGGATTTTTCGCCACGTTTGCGGGCGGCATCGCGTACCCAACGCATTGCCAATGCCAAACGGCGTGCAGGGCGCACTTCAACAGGAACTTGGTAGTTTGCACCACCTACGCGGCGGCTTTTCACTTCTACAAGCGGTTTGGCATTGTTGATGGCTTCGTTGAACACTTCAATTGCTTCTTTGCCTTGTACTTTTTTGGCAATTTGTTCCAATGCGCCGTAAACGATGCGTTCTGCAACGGCTTTTTTGCCGTCAATCATCAATACGTTCATGAATTTTGACAATTCTACGCTGCCGAATTTTGGATCAGGCAGAATCTCGCGCTTGGGGACTTCTCTACGTCTTGGCATTTTAATTCCTTAATGTCTATTCAGTTGGGGCATTCCCATGAATGCTCATATGGGGCATTCACTTACTCGGCGGCTTTTTTCAGGCTGCCGATGTGCCAGTTGGTTTAACAAATTATTTAGGGCGTTTTGCACCGTATTTAGAACGAGCTTGTTTACGGTCTTTCACGCCTGCGGTGTCCAAAGAGCCGCGAACGGTGTGGTAACGCACACCTGGCAAGTCTTTTACACGACCGCCGCGAATCAGCACCACGCTGTGTTCTTGCAAGTTGTGGCCTTCACCGCCGATGTATGAAATCACTTCAAAACCGTTGGTCAAACGTACTTTGCAGACTTTACGCAAGGCTGAGTTTGGTTTTTTTGGGGTTGTGGTGTAAACACGAGTGCACACGCCGCGTTTTTGCGGGCAGGCTTCCAGTGCGGGTACTTTGTTCACATAAACAGGTTTTTGACGACCTTTGCGAACTAATTGGTTGATAGTTGGCATATTTTTCTTTTCCTGTTGAATAAAAATATCTTGCTAGCACCATGCCAGCAAGCCGAGCATTATAGTATTTTTGCAAGATGTTGGTCAATAAGGGATTTTGGGGCAGCCTGAAAATGGGATGGGCAGGTTTCAGGCTGCATTTGATGCGTTGGCTTGCACATGTTGTTCAATCGCGTCGGCGATGCGTTGGCTTGCGCCGCGATGTTGGGCAAGGTAGGCGGCGGTTTTGGCGGTTTGTTGCGCGTGGATTTCAGGCTGCGCGAGTTGCCGGGTTACGGTTTGGACAAGCTCGGCTGCGCTGTGGATTTGTTGAGCGACGCCTGCGGCAAGGGCTTCTTGGCAGGCAGCCTGAAAATTGTAAATGGACGGGCCGAACAGCACGGGTTTGCCGCATTGCAAGGGTTCGATGATGTTTTGGCAGCCTGTATCAACAAGGCTGCCGCCGATGAAAACGATGTCGGCAGCCTGAAAATAAGCATACATTTCGCCCATGCTGTCGCCAATCCAAACTTGGGTGTCGGGCTGGATGGGGGTGTTGTCGCTGCGTTTTTGGGTTTTGAAGCCGCGTTGTTGGGCGAGTTCGTAGGCAGCCTGAAAACGCTCGGGGTGGCGTGGGATGATGATGAGCAGAGCATCTGTGTTGTGCCATGCGTTAAGAATGAGCTCGGCTTCGTCTTGCCCATCTTTTTCGCGCAAACTTGCGGCGAGAAAGACGCGGCGGTTGCCGATTTTTTGGCGAAATTGGGTGGCAAGTTCGCTGGCTTGCGGCGGAATGGGGATGTCGTATTTGGTGTTGCCGCAGACGATGGGGTTGGGCGCGCCCAATTGTTGCAGGCGTTGCGCATCGGCTGGGGTTTGGGCGCAGATGGCGGTGAGTTGGCGCAGGGCAGGGCGGATTAGGCTGGGGATTTTTTGATAACTGCGTTGCGATTTTTCGGATAGGCGGGCGTTGGCGAGAAAGAGCGGGATGCGGTTTTTATGGCAGCCTGAAATCAGGTTTGCCCAGATTTCGGTTTCCATAAGGATGCCGAGTTGCGGGCGGTGTTCGCGCAGGAATTGCGCTACCCAATCGCGGCGGTCGTAAGGCAGATAGCGGCATTGGGCCTGCGGATAGAGTTGGGCGGCGGTGGCACGTCCTGTTGGGGTCATTTGGGTGAGCAACAGGGGCACATCGGGGAAGCGGCGTTGCAATTCGGCGATGAGCGGTTGCGCGGCGCGGGTTTCGCCCACGGATACGGCGTGTATCCAGATGGGCTGTTGCACGGGGCTGGGGTGGGGTTCGCCGAAGCGTTCGTTCCAATGTTCTAGGTAGGCGGGATTTTTGCGGGCGCGTTTGCGCAGATAATGGCGGATAAGCGGTGGGGCGATGCGCCAAAGGGCATTGTAAAGCGTGGTTAGAAGCATTTTGAATACGGTAAACAAAAAATTTCAGGCTGCCTATTTGCGTAGGCAGCCTGAAAATAGATAAACGATTAGTCAACCAAAGTGAGTTTGCCGTTCATAGTTGCGTAGTGGCCAGGGAATGAGCAGTAGTACTCGTATGCTTCGCCTTTTGCCAATTTGGATACATCAAACGTTACGCTGTCTTGCTCGCCGCCGTTCAACAGTTTGGTGTGGGCAATCACGCGCTCGTCGCCAGCTTTAACGTAGTTATTTGCTTCGCCAGCAGTTTGACCATCAGCCAATACGCCGTCTTTGTCGGCAGATTTAGACAATACTACGTTGTGACCCATTGCAGATTTAGGCATTTTGCCTTCGTGTTTCAGAGTGATTTTGTATTGTTTGCAGCTTGATTTTACTTGGATTTCTTTGGGGTCGAATTTCATTGCGTCATCGCTTACGATAACGGCTTCGCATTCGCCACCAGCAGCAGCTTCAGCAGGAGCAGCAGTTGTAGCAGAAGCGGGTGCAGGTGCAGGTGCAGCTCCGGAAGCGGCAGGTGCAGCAGTTTCAGAAGCAGGAGCGGCTTCAGATGCAGCAGGAGCAGCTTCGGAAGCGGCAGGTGCAGTAGCAGCAGGAGAAGCTGATTCAGCTGGTTGAGCAGGTTTGTTATCGCCACAAGCGGTTAAAGTTAATGCAGCAGCTGCGATGAGACCTAGATAGATTTTCATAATGAGTCTTCCCTTAAAGTTTAGTGATATTAAAGTTCGTCTTTTGATTTAGAACAAACTTCCATTGAACAAGGGCGCGATTATGCCCCCAGTCAATAGGAATTTGTTTGATGTAAGTCAAGTTTTTTGTTAATTATCGTTAGTTTGGCGGTTGTTTTTGACCAATTTTCGCAATGCGGCGGCAAGTTTTGGATGGTGGGCGACTTTTTCGGCGGTTTGCTCAAAGCTGTTAAGCGCGCGTTCGCTTAGGTGGAAATTTTTGCTTTTTGGGGCTTCGGGATTGGTGGGGCGTGTTTTGATTTGGACGCGGATGATATGGGAGTCAATTTCTTGTAGTTTGGGCAGCAGGCTGGGCAGTAACATTTTGAGACGGGTGGCTGCCATCGGTGCGCTAACGTGGATAATCAGCGCGTTTTCGTCAATGCAGGCAACGCGAAAATGGGGGTGCAGATTGGGGGGCAGCAGGCGTTTGATGGCGGTGTCCAGTTGTTGCCAATAGCGCGAGCGTTGCAAAAGGTTGGCTAGGGGGGAATGGGCGGGGATAAGGGGGGTGAATTGCATGGTTTGATTTTGTTGCAGCGGGGTTTTCAGGCTGCCTATGGGTTGTGATTTTATCGAGTTTAAGCAGCCTGAAAGAATTATTCGGGCAACTTAACTTGGATTACGGTGCTTTCACTGGTTTTGATTTCAAAGCGGATAGTTTTTTCTTGGGGTGTGTTGTTTTGTTCTTTTTTTGTTTCTGTTTGTTGCACTTCTTGGCGTAATTCAATAAGCGTATGCGTGCCTATGCCACGTAGCTTAATATCAACAGGAGACACCACACGGTTTTCTTTATCAAATTTAATATCAGTAAAACCTTGCTGCTGGGCTTGTGTTTGGACTAATTTAAAATCTGCATCGTTGAGTTGGATTGTGGCTTGGGGTTGGGCAAAACCCAAGATAGCAAGGATGGGTTTGTATGAAAATAGAGTAGAAAAAATTACACAAAAGGCTATTAGAGGGGTAATTATTTGTATTATTTGGATTTTTAATGTATTAACATCACGAAGTGCTACAATAGATATTCCTACAAATAGAACAATAATCACAAACCACATGCTTGTTGGTAATTGGTTAATTTTTATGCCTATAAAAATGGACGTGCAAAACAATATTGTAATTGCAGCAATTATTATCCAAATGTTTCTCTTGTTTGGCAATTTTTCTGCTTTGTTTATTCTTTTAACAAAATACATTGCTAAGGGCAATATAGAACATAAAAAGAAAGCACTAACACTTAATCCCAATAACAAAATTCCTGCTGTTTCAGAAAGAGAGATGCCTATTGGCATCCATTGCAGAATCAAAACACAATAGAAGAAAATAAATAAAAACCCAATTGCCATAACCAACTTTATACCAAGCATGGCAAAACTGTTCAAATTGTTAAGTTGAAAAACAGGGCTCTCTTCCTGCTCAATTATTTTGGTAGCATTTACTGCTAAGCATTTAGTTGGTTCTACTATTTCTCGCTTAATTTTTCGGATAATTTCGGCTTCAATTTGTTTTTTTGCTTTTTTGGCAACTTCTTTTGATAGGTCGTTGCGTTGTTCAGCTGCATCAATTTCTTGGCATTTGGCATCACAAATGGCTTGTATTTGTGCCATGTTTCGCGTGAGTAAAAATGCAAATTTGGAAGCGGTTTCAGCACATGTTTTTGCATTAGCAATGGCGTGAACAATAACGGCTTCGCGTGTTTGTTGTTCTGCTTGCTCCACATTCCTTTTATTTTGCGCCATTATGGATTTTATGGGCGCAATGCGTTGTGTGATTTCTTGGATGATTGATTCTTCTGTTTGTGGTTGCGCTGTCATCGTGATTTCTCAATTGGGTAATTTGATTTAGGCAGCCTGAAATTCAAAAACAAGGTTTCAGGCTGCCTAATCTTTACTATTCAAAAGGCAGCCTGAAAACACGCTATTTCATTTTAGCTTCGCAGAAGCTCGTAGACTCGCTTTCAGGCTGCCTTCTTATCTCAAATCATCATTCAGGCCGCATCTGCGGGAACAAAATCACATCGCGAATCGTCTGCGTATCGGTCAGCAGCATCACCAAGCGGTCGATGCCGATGCCGCAGCCGCCGGTGGGGGGCAGGCCGTATTCCATGGCGCGGATGTAGTCGGCGTCGTAGTGCATGGCTTCGTCGTCGCCCGCGTCTTTTTGCGCCACTTGCGCTTTGAAGCGCGCGGCTTGGTCTTCGGGGTCGTTCAACTCCGAATAGCCGTTTGCCAATTCGCGCCCGACGACGAACAATTCAAAGCGCTCGGTTAAGCCTTGCTTGCTGTCGGATGCGCGCGCCAGCGGCGATACTTCCACGGGGTAATCGACGATAAAGGTAGGATTCCACAGCTTGCTCTCGGCGCAGCCTTCAAACAGCGCCAGTTGCAGGCTGCCCAGCCCTGCGGCGTGCGGTAGGCTTTCGCCGTGTTTGACGATTTCTTTTTTCAGCCATTCGGCATCGTTCAGCTGCTCGTCGGTGTAGTGCGGGTTGTATTTTTTGATCGCTTCCAAAATGGTTAAGCGCTCGAACGGGCTTTCCAAATCCACTTCTTTGCCGTTGTATTGGATTTTCAGGCTGCCTGAAACGCTGCGGCAGGCGGCGCGGATGGTGTCTTCCGCCATTTGCATCATGCGGTTGTAGTCGCAAAAGGCTTCGTAGAACTCAATCATGGTGAATTCGGGATTGTGGCGCACCGACATGCCTTCGTTGCGGAAGCTGCGGTTGATTTCAAACACGCGCTCCAAGCCGCCGACCACCAGCCGTTTCAAATACAATTCGGGCGCGATGCGCAGGTAGAGCGGAATATCCAGCGCGTTGTGGTGGGTAACAAACGGTTTGGCCGCCGCGCCCCCTGGAATGGGGTGCATCATTGGCGTTTCCACTTCCAAATATTGCTCGCTCACCATATAGCTGCGCACGGCTTGCACGATTTGGCTGCGCTTGATAAACACGTCGCGGCTATCGGGGTTGGCGATTAAATCCACATAGCGTTGGCGATATTTGGTTTCTTGGTCGCTCAAACCTTTGTGTTTGTCGGGCAGCGGGCGCAGCGATTTGGCGAGCAGGCGAATGTTGGACACGCGCACGGTGAGCTCGCCGTGGTTGGTTTTGAACAGCACGCCTTCTGCGCCGATGATGTCGCCCATGTCCCAATGATTGAAGTCGTCTAGCGTTTCTTGGCTCACACCTTTGTTGTTGAGATAAAGCTGAATTTGCCCGCTCACGTCTTGCACGGTGGCGAAGCTGGCTTTGCCCATTTGGCGTTTGAGCATCATGCGCCCTGCAATTTTGACGGGGATTGCTTGCGGGTCTAGCTCTTCTTTGCTGATGTTGCCGTATTGGGCGTGCAAGTCGGCGGCAAAGGCATCGCGGCGGAAGTCGTTGGGATAGGCGATGCGTTGCTGGCGAATGGCGTGCAGTTTTTCGCGGCGCAGGGCGATGATTTGGTTTTCGTCTAATTGCGGGATTTCGGGGGTTTGGGTTTGGTCGGTCATAATGGCTTCCGGTAAAAAAGGGTTTGGCCGCATGGGCAGCCTGAAAATATCCATAAATAGCAAGCCGCGCATTTTACGCGGATTTACGTTTGCCCTGAATAACCGCGCGCGAAATTTTTGCAATCGGGCGTTTTTTTGCTTGTTTGCCGGATGGATACGCCGCCATTTGCCGTCGTGGGCAGCGCCGCCGTGTGTTAAAATTGCGTTGGAAAATAAAGATGCTGCGGTCGTGAAACGATACGCGCCGATGCAGGAATGGATTTTAAGGAAACACCGCTGCGCATAACCGAAAAGAGGATTGCTTTCCCATGCTGAACCTATTGATTACCCCCGATTTTTCCCCCGAATTTTTTGCCAACTGGCATATGTTTAACACGCAGTTGCAACGCGCGTTGGACACTACCATCCACCTGCAAACGCCAGCGGGCTACCGCGAGCAGCAAGATTTGCTAGACAGCGAAACGGTTGCGCTGGTATATGCCAACCCGTTTGACGCGGGCAGCCTGATGCGCGACAAGGGTTACATCCCGCTTGCCAAGCCCGATTTGCCGAGCGACCAAGTGCTGGTGGTGGTAAAAGCCGATAGCGAAATCGCCGCGTTAAGCGATTTGCCTGCCGATAGCCGCGTGCTGGATACCGCCAATTGCGACATCGAACGTATCGGCTTGGACATCTTGCAAGGCACGGCGATTACGGCGGATACGGTGCAATGGCTGCACGCGCGCACGTTCATAGAATTGGCGCGGCGGCTGATGGCAAACGAAGCCGAGGCGGGCTTGTTCCTTGCCAGCTCGTTTCGCAGCTTGAACGCCAGCACCCAAGGCAGCCTGAAAATCCTGTTTGAAACGGAATTTGAAGATTTCGGGCACGTTATGCTGCTGCATCCCGATTTTGCCGACCAAGCTGACAAGCTGCGCGCGGCATTGCTGAACATGGCGCAATCGCCCGTGAGCCGAATGACGCTGGCGGATTTGGGCATGGCGAAAGGTTTTGTGGCAGCGGGCGGCGCAGGCGACGGCAAGCGGGATGACGGCGAGGTGCAGGACGGGCAAGCCGAAGCGGAAACCGTCGTCGAGCATCAAACGGCGGACATGGCGCAAGCTGCATCAACAGCCGAAGCTGAGCAAACAACGGCAGCCGAAGGGCAGCCTGAAAACGGTTAAATGAAACCATGCGCGAGCATGGGCATCGCCCGCCCTGTTTTCAGGCTGCCGCTGCCGCGCCAACCCGCCCCGTCCCCAAGGCAGCCTGAAACTCGTTTTGCCAATGGCGCGAATTTTCGCTAAACTCGCCCCGTTTTTATTTTTGCAACCACACAATGAACGAACCCGAGCAGAGATGCGGCAACCCTCGCCGCCACTGCACACCATAGCCCACAAGGCAGCCTGAAAACGTATTGGAAACGCCGCTTAGCTTTGCTCAAACGCGCTTTATCCGTTTTCAGGCTGCCTTTTGCGGTTTATCGGTTGGGCGGGCGGCACGCGCCTTATCGCAGGCAGCCTGAAACCGCTATCAACCCCATTCGTTCCCACCCAAAGGATTCTCGCCACAATGGACATCAGTTGGCTCGCCGAGCCGCAAACATGGATAGGTTTTGCCACGCTGCTTATATTGGAAGTGGTGTTGGGCATTGATAATCTCGTTTTCGTTGCCATCCTCGCAGGCAAAGTGAAGCCCGCCCTGCGCGACAAAGCCCGCATCGTTGGGCTTGCGCTTGCCGTGCTCATCCGCATCATCATGCTTGGTTTTATGGCGCACATCATCACGCTCACCCAGCCGCTGTTTCACCTAGGCGCGCATAGCGTGTCGGGCAAAGATTTAATCATGCTGCTGGGCGGCGTTTTCCTGTTATACAAAGCCACCACCGAGCTACACGAGCGGCTAGAAGGCGAAAACCATTTCCAAGTTGCCGACACGCAAAAAAAACACGCCGCCTTTTGGAGCGTGGTGGCGCAGATTGTGGTACTGGATGCCGTGTTTTCCATAGATAGCGTGATTACCGCCGTGGCGATGGTGGAACACATCATCGTAGCGATGGCGGCGGTTGCCGTTGCCATGACCGTGATGATAACCGCCAGCAAAGTGCTCACCAATTTTGTGGACAAGCATCCCACCGTGGTGATGCTGTGCTTGGGCTTTTTGCTGATGATTGGTTTTAGCCTGATTGCCGAAGCCTTCCATTTCCACATCCCCAAAGGCTATCTCTACGCCGCCATTGGTTTCTCCATCTTGATTGAAGTGTTCAACCAAGTTTCGCAAAAAAACACCAAGAAAAACGACTACGCAGGCAGCTCATGGCGGCAGCGCACCGCCGAAAACGTGCTGGGCATGATGGGCATCCGCGAAACGCTGCTGAGCAAAGATGGCAGCGACAATGGCGACAGCGAGCATTTTGAAGACAACGAAAAATCCATGATTCGCAGCGTGCTCACGCTGGCCGAGCGCCCCATTTTTGGCGTGATGATACCGCGCAGCGACATAGAACGGCTGGACATCTCGCAAAGCAAAGACGAGCAAAAAGCCAAGCTGATTGAATGCCCCTATTCGCGGCTGTTGGTGGTGGGCAAAGCAGGCGTGGACGAACCCTTGGGCTACATCAACAAAAAAGACTTGCTTGCGCAAATCTTGGAAACGGGCGAAACCCATATTCAGGCTGCCTTAAAGCAACCGCTGATGCTGCCTGAAAGCGCCACCGCGCTGCAAGCCATTGAGCTGTTTCGCAAGCACAGCGCGGATTATGCCTTGGTGGTGGACGAATTTGGCGCGGTGCTGGGCATGGTTACCATGAAAGATTTGCTGGAAACCATCGCAGGCGAGTTCCCCGAAGAATTTGAGCGCGAAGAAGAACCCAGCGTGCAAGAAAACACCGACGACAGCCTCACCGTGGACGGCGCGTTGGAATATGTAGAACTCGCCCCGCAGCTGAATTTGCCGCCGCCTGCCGAAGATGCCGATTTTCACACCGTGGCGGGCTTGATTATGGAGCAGATGCAAGATTTGCCCGAAGTGGGCGACAGCATCCAGTTTCATGGCTGGCAGTTTGAAGTATTGGAAAAAGACGGGCATCGCGTGGAGCGGGTGAAGATTAGCCGCATCCCTGATGAAGAATAGGCAGCCTGAAAATGGAGCGGTGACGGCTCGTCGCCAAATGGTTGAGCAAAGCAGGCAGCCTGAAACCCCTTTCTCTCTTTTATGCAAACTAAAAGGCAGCCTGAAAACAAGTGCAGCGAAACAATTGTAGCCAATACGTTTTTAGGCTGCCTTTACATATCCCGCAAGGCAGCCTGAAAACCCACCCAACCAAAAAACCGTTTGGCACACACCAAACGGTTTTGCTTTTTCGGGCTGCCTTACTCCACCCCATAGGCAGCCTGAAACCAAAGCAAAACCCCAACAGCAGCCTGAAAT